>NZ_JBCPGA010000043.1:0-20423 GCF_040914135.1 Ruminococcus sp. RTP21204st1_B2_RTP21204_210225
GTGATATATTAAAACCCGTGGGCTTCCATATCGAGGAAATCCACGGGCTTTGTTGCGCTTTTTTTTACAGCGCCTTTTTTTTGTGTCGAAAAACTATAATAAATGGGCGACCTGAGGTCGCCCCTACATATAACAACGTATTTACATTAATTGTAGGGGACGGCGCCCTCGACGTCCCGCTTATTTAGGATGTTGTCAATAAGCTCAAGTTTGCACGAAATTGTGCAAACTTTTTTGTACGGACTATTTTATTATGATATATCCTCCACCTTGACAGCTCTCTTTTCATTTCTGTAGTTGACTACCTCTCCAAAAGTGCAGTATATAACAGAGAACACAGGAACAGCAATGAACATTCCGAATATGCCAAAGAGGTTTCCGCCTATGGTGATAGCGAAAAGTGTCCATAGTGACGGCAGACCAACCGAGTTTCCTACCACCTTTGGATAGATAAGATTGCCCTCAATAGCCTGAATAATGAACATGAACAACAAAAACAGCACAGCCTGCTTGAAATCCGTCACGCATATAAGCAGGAAGCCCACCACATAGCCAAGAAAAGCTCCCACAATAGGGATAAGTGCAGTGCAGGCAACGAGTATGGCAATAAGCACCGCATTCGGGAAACGGAAGATAGCCATACCAATACCGCAAAGGGAGCCGAGGATAAGGGCTTCCGTGGTCTGACCCACAAGAAAGTTCGCAAAAGTGTCGATAGAGCGACGGCATATACGGCTTATGCGGTCGGTGATACGATTGCTGAGAAAAGCACAGCTTATGCGCTTGCACAGGTCTTTGAGCCGCTCTTTTGCGGCAAGCATATAGACCGCAAAGCAAATTCCCAAGAAGAAGTTCACAAGACCTGAGAAAAGATCTGTCACAAAGCTTACTGTTGAACTGAGTGTGTTCAAGATCACAACGCCGTCTTTAAGCCAGCTTGTAACCTTATCGATAATATCAGCAGTGCTTATATTCATTCTGTCAAGCCACCCTGCTATCTCAGGGGAATTGTTGAGCTTGTTGGAAATATTTGAAATAAGCACAGGGATATCGTCTGAAAGCTGAGAGAAAGTCTTTATGAGTGCAGGGATAATAAGCCAGCACACAAGTGCCACAACGCCTAGACAAAGCAGAAAGGTCAGCACTATCGAGCATGGTCTTTTCAGCGTTTCCACAGTTTTAGCATATTTCTCTTTTTTAGGCTTCTTAAAAAGCCTTTTTTCAATGCCTGACATTGGCACATTCAGGATAAATGCGATTATACAGCCCAATATAACAGGCTTCAAGACCCCGATCATTACGCCCAGAAGTCTAAAAAACTTGTCATAGTTGGTCAATCCCCAAAAAAGCACTACGCCAAGAACCACAAGGGCTGCATTTTCTTTGAATTTTTTTGTAAATTTCATTAGTTTCTCCTTACAAAAACGAGCTGTACAGCCTTTGCCGTACAGCTCTCAAATCGCTTAGAAATTTGTGTTAAGGCTGAGATACTGTCCGCTCTGATAGAGATAGATCAGATATACCACAGACGCATAGATAGTTACAACAAGCACCACCAATGTTGTAAATGCGGCGAGAATGTTCAGTATCGGGATAAACGCCACAACAAGGCACACTGCCATGACAATAAGGCAGGTCTTGTTTACATTCCACACATGGTCGCCCTTATTTGCAAGTCCGTAATTCTTCATGTCCCTGAGCAGATCGCCTGTTGATTTGCAGATATAGTAAAGCACCGCTATGTTCATTACATTGCCAGCAAAACTCAAAACACTTGATATCGCAGTATTGTCGATAAATGTGTCAACTATTGAAAAGATAAGATCAGCCAATGTGAAAACAAGAGCTGTCTGATAACCATTATGGTCTTTTGAAGCTTCAAGTATTCCCCATACGTTGAAAATAGTTGCGGCTATGGTACAAGTCATCACAAGAAGTGTGCCTATCCCAGGTATAAAAGCAAGCGGAACTCCAATAACACCTATGATCTTTGCCAGAAACACCTTTTTGATACCGCTTGCGGCATTTGGATATTTTACCATTTTATTACCCCCTATAATTAGATCTCTTAATCAAGTTCGATATTCATTATCGGCTGTGAAACGTCTGCGCCGGCAGGTACCATTGGAAGAACGTTTATATCCTTGTTGATGATAACGTCCACAAGGCAAGGCTTACCGCATTTGAGCGCCTTTTCAAGCATTGGCTTTATCTCGGACTTCTTTGTTATCCTTACGCCCTCAACGCCAAATGCGTCGGCAAGCTTCATAAGGTCTGTTCCTCTTTCAATGTTAGTCTGAGAAAATCTCTTGCCGTAGAAAAGTCTTTGCCACTGTCTTACCATTCCGAGAACGTCGTTCTCGAAAACAAGCTCAACAAGCGGTATCTTATGCTTTGCAAGTGAAGAAAGCTCGTTGCAGTTCATGAAGAAGCTTCCGTCGCCTGCGATGTTTACGACTGTTCTGTCAGGGTTGCCCACCTTTGCGCCCATTCCTGCGCCAAAGCCGTAGCCCATTGTACCAAGTCCGCCGCTTGAAGCAAAGCTTCTTGGACACTTGAAGTTATAATACTGTGCAGCCCACATCTGATGCTGACCGACTTCTGTGGCGATGATAGCCTTGCCGTCTGTAAGTCTGTCAAGCTCCTCGATAACGTCCTGCGGAAGTACCTCGTCCTCGCTCTCGATAGGCACCATTCTCAGTGCATACTGCTTTTTCCAATCCATAACAGTATTCATCCAAGCCTCGTGCTCCATATCAGGAAGCAGCTCGCAAAGCTTTGCAAGGATATACTTAACGTCTCCAGTAACATGGCTGTAAACGTCGATATTCTTGCCTATCTCGGCAGGGTCTATATCAATATGTATGATCTTCTTATCCTTTGCAAATGTCTTAGCGTTGCAAAGAACTCTGTCGGAAAATCTCGAACCAAGAACTATCATAAGGTCACATTCGCTGAGCGTCATAGCGGCTGTCTTTGTGCCGTGCATACCAAGCATACCGATATAGCAGTCCTTAGTATTGTCAAGTGCGCACTGACCCATAAGTGACAATGAAACAGGTGCGTCCACTTTTCTTGCGAACTCAGCCATTTCTTCTGTTGCGTCAGCAGAAACAACTCCGCCGCCTGCGTAGATAAAAGGCTTCTCAGCATTCTTTATAAGCTCTGCCGCAGCAGCTATCTCCTCGTTTATGCCCTTAGGATTATGATTTACTACCTTCTTAGGCTCTTTCTTCTCATAGACCATAAGTGCGCCTGTGATATCCTTTGGTATATCTATAAGAACAGGACCCTTTCTGCCCTCGTTTGCAATATAGAAAGCTTCTCTGATAATGTCAGCAAGCTCCGCAGGGTCTTTCACAATGTAGTTATGCTTTGTGATAGGCATTGTTATCCCGCAGATATCTACCTCCTGAAAAGAGTCAAGACCAAGCAGATCTCTTGTTACGTTTCCTGTGATAGCCACCATAGGGATAGAATCCATATAAGCTGTGGCGATACCTGTTACAAGGTTCGTAGCACCCGGACCTGAAGTTGCGATAACAACGCCAGTTCTGCCTGTTGTTCTTGAATATCCGTCAGCCGCATGGCAGGCAGCCTGCTCATGGGCGGTGATAACATGGTGTATCTTATCTGAATATTTATACAGCGAGTCATATATGTTTAGAACTGCTCCGCCCGGATAGCCGAACACTGTATCGACGCCCTGCTCCAGCAAACATTCAATTATAACGTCTGAGCCACGTAACTCTTTCAACATTTTTTATTTCCTCCAAATTACAAAATACATCTAAGATCATAAAAATATATCAATATATGATTATACTATATCTGCTTTAAAAAGTCAATACTTTCATTCATTTGGCTCATAAGCTCGTCCACCGTATCAGAGAAAAGCTTTGCCTGCTCGTCAGGCTTCTTTTCCTCTACAGCTTCCGCCTTTTCAGGCTTCTTACTTTCAAGCATATCCTGCACGCTCACTGTCTTTTCCACAGCCTTTTTTGCTGTGAGCGTTTTAAGCTCATGATCGTCAAGATAAGGTTTTATGCCCACAACGGAAACATTGTCAGTTCCGCCGTTTGTGAGGGCAAGCTCCATTATAGCGCCTAGCTTTTCAGAAACAGAAAGGTCAAGACCAAGGCCCACCACCATTTCTTCCTCAGAAACGTAATCCGACACGCCGTCTGACACTATGATTATCATATCGTCAGGTTCTTTGCCAAAATCAGCCACCAACGGTGTTTGTGCCACATCAGGTTCATTGAGAGTGCTGCCGATAGAAGATATTATGGCATTCTGATACTGTGGCTCAAGCTCTGACACATCTTCTATCCTGCCATGCTCATACATATATCGTGCATAGGATTGGTCAACAGATATCTGTCTGATAGTGCCGTTCACATAGCGGTACATTCTGCTGTCGCCAACGTTTATGCACATTGCTCTGCTTTCCTCGTCCACTGCAAGGCAACACAGGGTGGTCTGCATATTTGCAGCGTTTTCAGCCCTTACGCCCTGCTTTTTTATTTTGTTGTGAACATCGATAAGCGTTCTTTTCATATCCACCCCTGAATTATATTCAAGAATGGAAAGATGCCTTAAACAAAGCTCCGAGGCGACCTCTCCTGCATTTTCTCCACCAACGCCGTCGCAAACGGCTGCAATAAAAGGAGCAGCGACAGTTGATTCATAGCTGCCGCTGTTGATGACCTCGTGGTCTATTAAAATGCAGTCCTCATTCTGTTCACGGTAATTTCCCTTGTCTGTTATTCCGTAAATATAATAATACATTTATTATCACCGTCTGAAAACTGGTATCGTGCTGTTATATCATATCTGCAACAAGACTGCCCATTTCCTTACAGCCAACGAGCTTCATGTCCTCTGACATGATATCCCCTGTTCTGTAGCCTGCTTCAAGGACTTTCTTGACAGCATTGTCGATAGCGTCTGCTTCCTTATCCATATCGAAAGAAAATCTCAGAAGCATTGAAGCTGAAAGTATAGTAGCGATAGGATTAGCCTTATCCTGTCCTGCGATATCAGGTGCAGAGCCGTGGCTAGGCTCATACATACCGAACTTTGTGTCGTTCAGTGAAGCGGAAGCCAGCATACCAAGTGAGCCTGATATCATTGCAGCCTCGTCAGAAAGGATATCACCGAACATATTCTCTGTAAGGATAACGTCAAACTGCTTAGGATCTCTTACAAGCTGCATTGCGCAGTTGTCAACGAGCATATGCTCAAGCTCGACCTCAGGATAATCCTTAGCTACCTCGTTTACTACCTTTCTCCAAAGTCTTGAAGAATCAAGAACGTTAGCCTTATCAACGCTTGTAACTTTCTTTCTTCTCTTCATGGCGATGTCAAAGCCACGGATAGCAATTCTTCTTATCTCGTTCTCGTTATATGTAAGAGTATCAACGGCAGTTTCAACGCCGTCAACGTTCTCTGTCTTTCTCGCACCAAAATACAGACCGCCTGTAAGCTCTCTCATTATCATCATGTCGAAGCCGTCGCCGATTATATCGTCCTTAAGGGGGCAAGCTTCTCTAAGCTCAGGATAAAGATTTGCAGGACGCAGGTTAGCGAACAGACCAAGCTCTTTTCTTATTTTCAGGAGTCCGGCTTCAGGCCTGAGGTTCGGAGCAAGCTTATACCATGGTGAAGTGGAAGTATTTCCGCCGATAGAGCCAAGCAGAACTGCGTCTGAGTTCTTTGCTATCTCGACAGCCTCGTCTGTAAGCGGAACGCCATATTTATCTATAGAACAGCCGCCCATAAGGATATCAGTATAAACAAACTTATGACCGAACTTTTCAGCAACCTTGTCGAGGACCTTCTGTGCTTCTGTTACTATTTCAGGACCTATCCCGTCGCCCTTTATAACTGTTATTTTCTTTTCCATGTTATTTTTCCTCCTCAGAATTTAAAGTCGAAACGCTTATCTCGCAGGAATAGCTCTGCTTTTCGGCTGTCATGAACAAAATGCCTGTATAGACCGAACACTCGCCGTCAATAAGCTTCTTTTTGCAATAATCGTCAGCAGCCATGCCTTTGAGCTGATACTGCATATAACTGTCCGCCGTATCAGTGCCGTCAAAGTTCACCTGACTATAGTCTATCTCCTCGCCATCCATATAATATGACCAGTAGTAAGACAAACCGTCAGAGCCTTTGACCTTTATGCTGTTGGGTGAAACAGTGCTGTCTATGCTTGCTTCGTCTATATTCGCCCAAAGTCCGTTGAAAGTGGAAAATCCAGCACCATTTATCTCAGGCTTATTGCAGGCAAAGGTCTTTGTTGTAACGCCTTTTTTATCGGTCTTTTCGTTCTTTTCCACAAGCACTATACTGCTGTTTGAAGCAGTTCCCCTTGCAAAACTGCCGCCAAGCTTTCTGTTTATCTCTGCAGAGCTTAGGGTCAGGTCTATCTTGCTGCCGTCCACCATTACCATAAAAGGCAGAAAATCCTTGCTGCTGTATTCAAATTTATTACTGCTCTCCTCTTTTTTCGAGCAGCCTGCGCTGCACACCAGCATTCCCCCTGCTGCAAGTGCCGCAAATAGCTTTTTAGCTTTCATAGCTTCACCCCTTCATAGAAACAGTTCAAGGGCGACCCCTTTTGAGAGATCCCCCTTAAAGCTTCAAAATATCTTATTTAAGTGAGTTAAGAAGACCATTGCTGTTGATGATATTGATAAGAAACTCAGGGAACGACTGACCCTGATAGGTCTCATTCTTGGTCTTGTTTGTAATAACGCCACTGTCGAAATCTATCTCCACCTCGTCACCGTTATCTATCTTCTCAGCAGCTTCCTCGCACTCGATGATAGGAAGTCCGATATTTATAGCGTTTCTGTAGAATATTCTTGCGAATGTCTTTGCTATAACGCAGGATATCCCGCTCGCCTTGATAGCAGCAGGCGCATGCTCTCTTGATGAACCGCAGCCGAAATTGCTCTTTGCTACCATTATATCGCCCTTCTGAACGTTCTTTGCAAAGTCAACGTCAATATCCTCCATGCAATGCTGTGCAAGCTCCTGCATATCAGGTGTGTTGAGGTATCTTGCAGGGATAATAACGTCTGTGTCTACGTTATCCCCGTATTTATGTACTTTTCCGCAAGCTTTCATTATGAAAACCCCTTTCGTCAAACTTTATCAGCCCTGCTTGAACTCTGACGAATGGAATATATTTTCTCCTATCGCCTGTTTTCTAAGCTCTTCATATATCTTTTCAAGATACGGGCCGTCTATAGTATCCTTGTTTCTTGTAATAAAATAGCAGATCTTTACCTTGTGGAACATTCCCTCTTTAACGAGAGCATACACAGGTGTACCCCCGATATTGGAGGTATAAAAGGTATTGAAGCCCTTCTTGTCAATAAGAGCCTGCGTCATTTCCACGGTAAATGTATTTTTGTCATGGAGTTCCTGAATGATCTCGTCAGCCTTCTCCTCACGCTGATAGTCATTTAGTGAAGTTCCGTACTTCTTTGTAACAATACTAAGAAGTATATCGGAGAATATTTCCCTAAGATAATTTTTCATCTGTTCTCGCTCCCAAGTCGTATATGCGGTCATGCCGCATATCAATTATTCCCCCAACGCAAGATCTGTCAGCTGATTTTCTCCCCGAATATCACATAACTTCCGACGGCTGTGAGATCTTGCCTGTCACAGCTGAAGCGGCGGCAACGTAAGGTGAAGCCAGATAAACCTCTGATTCTGGGTGACCCATACGTCCCACGAAATTTCTGTTTGTTGTTGCAACGGCTCTTTCGCCCTTTGCAAGAATACCCATATGTCCGCCAAGACATGGACCGCAGGTAGGTGTAGAAACCGCACAGCCTGCATTTATGAATATCTCCAGCAGACCCTCTTTCATGGCCTGCATATATACCTTCTGTGTGGCAGGGATAACGATACATCTAACGTTCTTTGCCACCTTTTTGCCGTCAAGTATCTCAGCGGCACATCTCAGATCCTCTATCCTGCCGTTCGTACATGAGCCGATAACAACCTGATCTATCTTGACCTCCGGGATATCGTCAAATGTTCTTGCGTTCTCAGGCAGATGCGGAAAAGCGACTGTAGGCTTTATCTGGCTGAGGTCAATAGTGTATTCAGCCTCATACTCAGCGTCATCATCAGCCTTGTATATCTTATACTCTCTGTCTACCTTATCCTTGATGTAATCAAGTGTAACATCGTCAACTGCAAATATGCCGTTCTTAGCACCTGCTTCGATAGCCATGTTAGCCATGCAAAGCCTGTCCTCCATGGAAAGGTTTTTCAGACCCTCGCCTGAAAATTCCATAGACTTGTAAAGTGCGCCGTCAACGCCTATCATGCCTATTATATGAAGTATAACGTCCTTAGCGGCACTATACTTTGGAAGCTTGCCTACGATATTGAACTTGATAGCGGCAGGGACTTTGAACCAAGTCTTTCCCTTTGCCATGCCTGCGCACATATCTGTTGAGCCGATACCTGTTGAGAATGCGCCAAGTGCACCATATGTACAAGTATGTGAGTCAGCACCGATAACGCAGTCGCCCGGAGCGACAAGTCCTTTTTCAGGAAGCAGAGCGTGTTCAATGCCCATATCGCCAACGTCGAAATAATTCTTTATGTCATACTTTGAAGCAAAATCACGGCAGGTCTTGCACTGTGTAGCGGATTTGATATCCTTGTTAGGTGCAAAGTGATCCATGACCATTGTGACCTTATTCTTATCGAAAACATCTGTAAAGCCCGCTTTATTGAACTCGTTGATAGCCACAGGGGACGTAACGTCGTTGCCGAGAACCAGGTCAAGGTTCGCCATTATAAGCTGACCTGCCTTGACTTCGTCAAGACCTGCGTGGGCTGCCAGAATTTTCTGAGTCATTGTCATACCCATTTAATATTACTCCTTACTATCAGATCTCAGAGTTTACCAAGATCCTTTATTTTTTATACCCATTTATTATACCACTATTTTGATGTTAATGCAAATACATATTTATTATATATCTATGAATAATATTTATACTAAACGTTTGAGATAGGAACATATCTCTTTTACTTTTACATATAAATTGCAAAAATTTTAATCACATTTTGTACAATAGCACTACACATCAACTGAAATATCCTTCACAACATCACAAAATACGAACATTCACGGGAAAATACCGTCAGTCCTCTTGACTTCATTTGCATGGCATAGCTGTTCTCTTACTGCGAAAAATAATATTACAAAGAAAAAAGGAGGAAACAGCAATGAAGATGAAGTCAATGATAACAGGCGTTTCAATGGCGATAGCCGCAGGAACAGTGGCTTATGCAGTCACAGAGGCGACATCAAGCGAAAAGAAAATGCTCAAAAGCCGCACAGGACGTGCTATCAGAGCTATCGGTGACGTAATGGACGGCATTTCAATGATGATGAAATAGCCCTCATGCAGGAGCGTACCATGGTGGTAACGCTCCTGTTTTTTTGCATTTTTTAACTCTGACTTATCTTTTTCAGCAGCGTAAGAGCGTCAATAACATCGACCTTTCCATCACCGTTCATATCCGCACGCTTTAGCTGAGCGGGATCAAGCTGCGTCTTGCCTGCATTGTAACGCAGCATGAGCAAAGCGTCCACAACTGTCAGATACTTGTCACCATTCACATCTCCCTGCTGCAGAGTCTGTGAAGCGGCTTTTCTTGTTATTTTTATGGTGTATGTCCGTTTCACTCCGCTTGCCGCTGTGCAGGTGACCTTGACAGTGTTTTCGCCGGTTTTAAGGCTTACCTTGCCCTTTCCAGACACCTTTGCGCTTTTGCCCAGCGGATTTGCATTAACAGTAACAGAAGAAACCTCCGCATTGACTTTGGCAGTATAGCTTGCGGTGAACTTATCGAATTTTGGTGAAATGCTTGTGCCTGAAACGCTGAGAGATTTAAGATAATTGTTGTTATCTCCACTGCTTGTAGGCTTTGGGCAAAGTTTATCAGGCATATTGTTGTAAACAGGTATCTTGAACTCCATTGCACTGTTCAAAATATCCTGAGAATAGGCGTTTTTTAGGCTTATTGCTTCATTCGCCTGACCGAAAACGCAGGTCATATACTGGTGGTAATAAAGCCCGTTTCCGCCGTCTACCATATCAAATTTTTGCAGATAAAGGGTATCCTGACCCTTTGTTATGTAGCCTGTGCCTAAGAATATCGAGCCGCCCACTATGGACTTGTACTGATTTGTCCAAGGAAGAAGATAGGTCGGATTAGTAGTCTTTGCATATTTGCAGCCCATTTCTGCGGCTGTCATGGTAGAGGTCGCATAAGCCTGAATGTCAAAGAAGTTGAAATAATTCTCATAGCCTTTCACAGTACCAAGGGATTGCGGCGCACCATTTACGCCCTGCTCGTTCCTGCATCTTGACGCAAGGTGATAAGGTGAAACGCCCGATTTCTTTGCAGCGTCCATAAAGGTCTGCGAATATGTATACTTTTTCTTTGTGTCAGGACAAGTGTAGCTTCGGCTCATAAAAGTGTCTGCAAGAATAGTTTTTACACCGCTTTCCGTCTGATACGAGGGATCATATGACTGATTTTCAAACATGAAAATGTATGTATCGTTGAGAAAATTTCTCGGATCCATATAATACATTATTATCTCTTTTGAAGCCGCCACCCACGAGCCGTCAAGCCCATACCAATAACCGCCGTTAAAATCATATGCACCCTTTTCCATTGACTTCCATGAAGCCAGTGCCGACGAGTGGACAAGGTTTCTGCCCACAACACATTCTTCCTTTAACGCAGTGTTCCAATCCACGCCAAGCTTCTGAGCGGTAAATATCCACTTTGGGTGCTGTTCATGGAGCGTTCGCAGATATGGCTTATAGCTTTCAGGAAAGCCCTGCTTTGTCATATACCTCTCAAAATCAGCGTCAGAACTGCCCTGTGAACCGCTTGATGTTAGCTGAACATATGCCGCCGAAACATAGCCCGTCAAATTGCCGCATGATATCTTATACCATTTCGCACCGCTTGAGTCGGTGGTTTCGGAAAGTATAGTCAGGCTGTCGCCATAGCTTACTGTGCCTGTTTTAGAATAGCCTGTGCCTGCACCGCTGCGAACGTTCAGAACGTCTGCCGTACAGCTTCCCGTCATATTTGCCGCTGAAGCTGTCAAACATGAAGCCGCCATTGACGCTGCAATAGCAAATGACAGGATATATGAAATCATCTTTTTTATCAACTCATTCACCTCAGAAGATATAGGCAATACCGCAACAAGGCACGCCTATGTATAAGTCCTTATTTTTACACACATTGGTTTGTACATTTTTCTGTATCAAGTACAAAACTTCACCCTCATTATAGTACATTTCTCAGGGCTTTGTCAACAGTCTTTTTGATTCATAAAAAATTTACATTTAGCAAAATGCAGGTTTCACTTAAAAGTTACAGATTTATTACAGCCTATTTAGTGGCTTTGCTGTTGATCGGTACATACATATTGTGACGCAAAAGCTCTCATTATAAATATATCCAAAAAAATATGCTTATTTTCGCTGTTTTGACTATTGACGTGTTACTTTATATTGTGATATAATCCTATTACGACAAAGGTAACAGAACTTGTAATATTTTATAATGAAATATTACAAATTAAAGACAAAACAATAGTAAACAAAATTAATCAAGAGCAAAATACTGACAGAAAAACACGATTTTGCAACGGAGGTATCAAATGAAAAAACTGAAAATAAACAAGGTGGCGCTGTCGGTGGCAACAGCGTTTCTTATGCTCACGAGCATTGTTTCCACGGTGGCTAGTGCATCAGGCGGAAACGAGATAAAGCTCACAAGCGACAAGAACTTTGCAAAGGCAGGCGACAGCATAAACGTAAAAGCGAGCCTTGAGCCTGATAAAACAGGCGTTGCAGGCTTCACTATAGACCTGCATTATGACCCGTCAAAGGTAACAGTATATGTGCCGACCGATGAGGAGAGCGAGAGTACATACAATGTGGGAAGCAAATTCTCTGTTATAACCAACTATGTTGCTTCATCAGGCACTATAAAAATAGTCGGTGCAAACCTTACAGGTTCTAACATAAAGGACAGAACAGACCTTGCCCTTGCGACTTTCAAGGTAAAGGACGGCGTAACAGGCAAGATAAACTATTGGGTAGAGGTTGAAACGATGGTGGCGGAAGCTGACGGTGGATACAAGTCAGTTTCATACTCAGCACCTACAGCGGGTTCACCGCTCACTGTCAGTGCAGGGGAGGAGATCACAACAACTCCTGCCACGACCACTACGACTGCTTCATCTAAGGCTGAAGCTACTACAACTACATCAAAGTCGACCACAACTACAACGACGACTACAGCAAAGACTACGACCAAGTCCGAAGCGACTACCACAACTACGGCTAAGTCTGAGAAAGTTACAACAACTACAACAAAGCCTGTTGAAACCACCACAACCACAACATCTGCACAGCCTGAGTCCGAACCGCTTTTCACACACAAGCAGGGTGACGCTGACTTCAACAGCGAAACTTCCCTTCAGTTCGGTTTCAAGCTTTCTGACTACATAACAGACTATTCACAGCATTACAATGTAAAGGTCAACGTAAAGTCATCAGGCAACGCAAGCGGTGCAGTCGGTGCGTTGGTAGACGGAAGCTGGTCTGCACAGAGTACGAAGCTCACAGGTGGCGAGGAAGCACAGTGGATATACTCAGATCTTGACCCTTCAAGAACAAGCGACGAGGTTTTCGTACAGCTTTATTACTTAAAGGCAAATGCAGATTTTCAGATAGCTTCCGTGGAAGTAACGCCTGTCAAGGAAGCAGTTAACACATCAGCCGTTACAAAGGTCACAGCGGCAGAACCAAAGCCTGCTGACGATACAACGACCACAACTACTACAACAGCAAGCACAGAGCCAAAGGCTGACGAAAACACACAGCCTGAAAGCACCACCACAACAGCAGCCAGACAGCCTGCAGATGTCGGTGCGGCTGTTACTACAGTAAGCGAGGACGACAGTTCGCAGGAGCTTACAGGATCACAGGCAACAGAAAAGATACAGCAGATAGTTGACGAGGCCTCATCGCAGGCTGACAGCTCAAAAGTAAATCCGTCAACAGGCGTTGAAATGACAAAGAACATTCTTACTGTCATTGCCGCAGGATATGTTATTTTTGCGATATTTGCATTTATCTTCAACAGATTTGCCGCAAAGGACGAAGAATAATAACCGAATATATTTCTTTTGGCTATAAAAACGGACGTTTCCATCGGAAGCGTCCGTTTTTTCGTCAGGAACACCAAGGGGATAGTATGATCCTGCATTTTATTGATCTTCTATAACAGGCGGAATGAAATTCTCTAAGGCGCTGAGAAGCTTCGGGTGTCGTATAACAAAATGTATAGCAGGCGCGTTTCCCTTTGATATCATCGCCCACTGACCTACATGGATCAGTATTTGCAAATTGCAGAAGGTCTGCCGCTTAGCATATTTAAGGCTATAGTTTTCATGTGTCTGTGCATAGCGTTCTGTGCTTTTTAAATGTGCAGAATAATCATCATAGCTGTAAAGAACATCACTGTCACAGAATACACCCGACAGGTCAAGGGCATGTGGACGTGTTTCAAATTCCTCTCGGGAAAGACAGCATATCTCATCTTCTATGGTCATGGTTTCCAGTATGCTCTCAACTCGCTTTTTACGCTCGCTGACATAAGCTTTTATATCTCTGCCCCAGCGGTCGTCAATGCCGTTTCTGTCAAGTATACTATTGAGCAGGTCATTATCCATAGTATAAACAGGCAGAGCAGATAAAATACTCCTGCGCCCGCCACGTCTGTAAGAGTCGGCAGTGAGAAAATCGCTGAAATCTTTTTCCCTGTCACTTCGGTATATCTCCATAAGCGGGCAGGCGTTTGAAAGCAGATCATTGGCACGTTTACGATAATATCCAAGCTCCTTTTTGGACTTGGTCAGATAATATCTGCCATCGCTGTGAAAGCCTGCCACGGCTTCCCCTGAAAGAGCCGCCGCACCTGATACCTTCAGCAAATGCAAAAAAGCATTATTCTGTACGTTTTTCAAATAGTAAGGCGCTATCTGCCCCGTCATATACATCGGTATCCAGCTTTCAAGGCCAAGCATCATATCATCTAAGGAGCGGTCAAGATTATGTATCTGACAAAGGTGCAGACCCTTTTTAAGCATCAGAGCCATACCGAACATCCACTTCTTCGGAAATTCGGGATCATCAGCCATTTCCTTCATAGGCATATCACTGTACATTATCACAGGCTCATTAGAACGTGACAAGACTGTGGCTTTCAGAAAATCAAGCTCACTTTCCATCATTTCCTTGATGCCAAAATAACTTTTTGACACAGGAAGCTGAAAAGGCAATGCCGGTACTTTCATTTCATCAAAACGTATCGCCTTTATGTATTCGTTCAGGTCAAACTCATCAAGCTTATCAAGAAACTTTTCAATTCCACCGCTTTTTATCTCTCTGCTCTGTCTGGCATGATCGCTGAACAGCCATTTGCATATCACTTCATAACGCTGTGACACATCCTCTATATCACTTTCATTACAGCCCACAAGCTGTGCGACCGCTGATATCTCTGTGGGAGTTCTAAGCTCCCTTGCAGTAAAGCCTGCTATTGCGGCGACAAAGCGTTCAGGGTCGGCAGGCTTTCTAGTACCGTTCCGTATACGGAAAACGGTGGAAACATCATAATTTATCTCCTTGCACATACGCTTGATGTTTATATCAAGGGCTGAGATAAGGGTATTGAAATTTTGCCGCATAGACTCTCTGTCGGCAGGTATGATATCTTCACAGTCAAGAAAGGCTCTTTTTATGTTCTCCCTTGTCATATCGCCATAGCCTTTTTCCCTTGCCACAGCCTCAAGAGCGTTGCAAAGCCCGTCAAACGCCACAGTGTCTATCTCAGGTATTCTCTCTCCGCTTCTGTATCTGCTAAATGTTGAGGGAGATATCCCTGACAACTCACAAAGCTCCTTTGCCGTGCAGGAAAGCTGTTCTATATACTTACCAAGCTGTTCGCAAAACTTCATTTTAACGATTCCTCCCGCTGTCATATGGTATTACGTTAATTATATATCATATTTATCAAAAAAGGAAGTCCCCCACGATATATAATTTCAGAATTGGCATATGACTATTATGAAATAAATCACAAATTTATTCATAGATTTGTTATAATGTGATAAAGGATATCACAGTAGGGAAAATACAATGTAATGGAGGTGTGCTTATAGGATAGTAGCGAACATGAGAAAAAAATATAATATCAAAAGGAGATGTATATTATGAAAAAACGATCACTGCAAGGGAGAATAACCGCTTTTATCCTTACCCTATGTTTGGCAGCACCACAAATGTCTATGTTGACATTTGCTGAAAATTCTACAGTCAGTAATGAAACGGAACTGAAGTCGGCATTGGAAAATACGGAATTTGCAGAGATCAAGTTGGGCGGAAACATTGAGACCACCTGGGAACTAGATGTGGAGCGCACTGTTACTCTTGATCTCAACGGATATACCCTGAGCTGCAGCTCGACAGATGAGGATATAATTCGGGTGCGCAGCAGCGGAAACCTAACAGTAAAGGACAGCGGCACCAATGGCAAGATCGATGGGCAGAACAAGAACTGCGGATTTGAAGTCAAGGGCGGAACGCTTACTCTAGAGAGCGGCAGTATCGTAAATTGCACAGATGCCGACGGAGACGGCGGCGCAGTGGATGTATCCAACACTGGTGTAACGGAAACTCCGGTCAAGTACGGCAAGTTCGTTATGAACGGCGGTACTATTAAGGATTGCAAAGCAGGTGATGACGGCGCTGCTGTAGATATAGGCATGGGCTGCACATTTACAATGAACGACGGTACGATCAGCAACTGTAGAGCGGAGGACGACGGCGGTGCTGTATTTGTCAAGAAGGGCAGCTTCTTCGTGATGAACGGCGGAACGATCGAAAATTGCTCTGCATACAATAACGGCGGTGCAGTGAACATATACGAAAATGGCAGCTTCACCATGACCGGCGGCACAATTAAGGACTGCAAGGTAGACTTGGGAGGTCTCGGCAATGCAGTATATGGCAAAAACAATACGGCGATCGTTGTCATTTCTGGAGGTACGATCGAGAACTGTGGTGTATTTCCATGGTCTTTTGATGAGTTCACAGTGACTTTTGATTCAGACGGCGGAAGTGCAGTGTCAGAGCAAAAGGTATTGAATACTTCTGCGATCGAGCCAAATGAACCGAAGAGGAACGGCTATGATTTTGCTGGGTGGTATCTAAATGATGCAAAGTATACCTTTGATGCCAAGATCACTGGGAATATTACTCTAAAAGCACATTGGACGCCTGCGGCAACTTTAAGCAGTATTAACATGATCGATATCGAAAACGTGAAGCTCGATTATCAGCCGGGCAATGCCCCGCAGGCATCGGCCAAGCGAACTGGCACTAATCAGGATAAATATGATATTCTCTTTGAACGCTGGGAAAAACAGGAAAAGAACGCCGACGACACCATGCACACGGTTGGCTACTGGTATTCTGATGAAAGCGTTTATTCGGACGACGATGTTCGATTCAATACCTTTGAAAAGGGCGGAAGGTATATATATTCCGTGAAACTTCAGGCAAAGGACGGCTATACCTTCGATCGCAATTTGAAAAATGAAAATGTTACACTGAATGGAGCAAGCCTGCCGTCTAGCGCGTGGGTAATGGTGATGGATGATGGGAAGACCTGCCTCATTCAATATGGAACAGAGCTGCGACCCGGTCAGGCTGTTGAAGAAATCCGACTTGATGCCATTATCAACTTTAATGCCGGAGATAAACCGCTTTTCAGCACCGGTGTCATTGACCCTATCGTTGACACCGATCATCAGCGGTGGGACGCCAATGACGGCAGCGGTTATGGCATTACCTCCAGCGACTACTGGAATGAACGCTATAACGGTAAGCTCATTACGGAATTTGAAGCCGACAAAAGCTATACCTATGGCGTATATTTCAAGATTTCCGATTTGGGCATGGAAGAGGGCTACCGCTTCGATCAGAACACGAAGCTCTATATCAACGGCGAAGAAATCACCCTGACACCCGATCAGATCGATGTGGATGATAGCGGTGAAACCATTTGGTTCAGCAATGTATTGACCATGACGCCGTCCACCGTGAAAGTCATTGACGTGGTGGAGATCAACGATGCCACCGTCAGCTTCAAGAACGGCGACAAACCCGTGTTTACAGGCAATGTGCCAGACGGCGCAAACTATGCGCTCCGAGCTGCGTGGTGGGAGCTTGACAGCAAGACCGGTCTGATCTCTACAGAGCCAGAGTGGGGAAGCGAAATTTATGAAAACAAGATCACCGCTTTTGAAGCCGGAAAGACTTACTATTATGGTGTGTATGTGACGGCTGTTGGCTTTGTTGAGAGTGAAAATAACTCTTACATATTCGGACCAGACACTAAGCTTAAGATAAACGGCGAATTTGTAAATTATAAACGCTATGAAAATGATACGAGCGACGGCTCTGACGGCACCTTGTGGGTCATCACTGACCTTACTATGACGCCAAAGGCAAATGATACAAGCTCTGACAGCAGCGATACAAACTCAGACAGCAAAGACACAAGTTCAAATAACAGTGGCACAAGCACAAACAGCAACTCAAATACAGACAGCAAGACCCCTGCCAAGAACAACGCAGGAAGCACAAACCCTAACACAGGCAATGACCTTGGCGGTATCCTCTTTACTATCCTTATCACAGGAAGCGGACTTGTAGTTGCAGGCAGAAAATCACGCAAAAACAAATAACAACATGAGCTGACAAAAAACGGGCGTTTCAAAGCGAAACGTCCGTCTTTTTATATCCATATCAAATTTACTTGTTCTGTGCCTTAAAGATAACGCCCGTCACCTTTGGACCTGCGTTTATTGCAATTGCCGCACCTATTTGGAAACACTCCACAGGTGGATAGCCCACCTTCTTCGTCATAGCCTGTGCCATTTCGTCCCTGACGCTCTCGTCATTGCCGTAAACGATGCAGTAAGGTGTCTGCGGTATCATTTCCTTTACAGTCAGGTCAAGTATCTTTGGCACAATAGCCTTGTCGCCTCTTACCTTTGTTTCTGTAACGATAGCATGGTCATGTATCCTCATGATAGGTCTAAGACCCATTACCTCGCCCACAAAAGCAGCCGCAGACGGAATCCTTCCTGACTTCTTTGCATATTTGAGTGTATATGGTGCAAAGAAAATAACGCAGTTCTTTATCCAGTCCTCCATAAATGCCACGATATCAGCCGCAGGAACGTCCTTTGTGGCTTTCATTGCGCCCTGAACTACTGCATAACCATACGCTCCTGAGTAGCTCTCGCCGTCTATATTGTATATAGTGAACTTGCCCTTTGCCTCAGGGTGAGCGGAATAAAACTCCTCTGCCGCCATAACAGCGTTGTTGTATGTTGCCGAGCCTTTTGAGTTTATGGTAGTGTTTATAACATCAGTATAGCCCTCGCTGTAGAGCTTCTCAAAAGTTTCCTGATATTCAAAGGCTGTTATCTGCGATGTAACAGGTATGCCGTCAAAATCGTCAAGCATTTTGTAGAATTTCTCGTTGTCGAAATCTATCCTTGATGTGTAGCTGTCATCACCCATTGCCACCTTGAAATTCATTATCTGGATATCCAGCTTCTTTTCAAGCTCCTCAGTGATATCGCTCGCTGAGTCGGTAAGAAATTTTATTTTTGCCATAAATTCACCCTCCGTTTTTTTATTTATTTTATTCGTCCCATGTATATTGCGTCAGCTTGCCCTCTCTGCCAAGGTCGGGATAATTCCACTGTCTTAACACCTCATAGCAGGCTATCGCCACTGAGTTTGAAAGATTAAGGCTTCTGAGCGTTTTCCTCATTGGTATCCTCACACAGCTTTGGGGATTTTCATAAAGCAGTTTTTCAGGCAGACCCTTGTCCTCCCTGCCGAAAATTATATACACTTCCCTATCCTGCGGATAATCCACATCTGAGTGTACCATTCTGCCCTTTGTGGTAAAAAAGTAAAACTCACCACTGTTTTTGGAGAAAAAGTCGTCAAGGTCGTCATACTCATGTATCTCCAGCTTATCCCAGTAATCAAGTCCTGCACGCTTTAGCTTTTTGTCGCTTATCTCAAAGCCGTAAGGCCTCACAAGATGCAGTGCAGCACCTGTCACTGCACAAGTCCTTGAAATATTTCCTGTGTTCTGCGGTATCTGCGGCTCTACAAGCACGATATTAAGTCTGTTCATCTTCGGTAACACTTCCAAATATCACAAATTCGTATAGTCCCTAAGCTCCTGATAGCTTGTGAGCCAAGGAAGCTGACCCTCCAGCATAAGACCGTCTGTCCATGGGGTCTGGTAGCTGTATGTAGTCTTGACAGTAAGCTCTGTGAACGCTGTGGCTCTGTTCATTGCGATAGGCAGGCTGTCACCCTTGAGAAGTCCTCCAATAAGAACACTTGTGAACATATCTCCCGTTCCTGAATAGTGTGCAGGAACATAATCATTCTTTATTTTCCAAAAGCTGTTATTTTCTTTATCATAGCCTACAGTTGACATTCCGCCGTCTGCAAGATTTACGCTTGTGATAACAACGATCTTTGCGCCCTGCTTTGAAAGCCTTACAAGCCATGATTTTATCTCAGAGCTGCGCATTGAAGCCGTAGGATATTCCTCGCCAAGAAGTATAGCCGCCTCTGTGAGGTTAGGCGTGATTATATCCGCCACCTTTACAAGCTCGACCATACGGCTGCAAAGCTCCTTTGTGTAGGTCTTATATGCCTTTCCGCCGTCACCCATAACAGGGTCTACGACCTTCAGGGCATCAGGAAAAGCCTCGAAAAACTCAAGGCAGTGGTCTATCTGCTCGCTTGAAGCTAGAAACCCGCTGTACACACAGTCAAATTTCATATCCATTTTTTTATAGTGTTCCAATGCAGGCTTCATAAAGTCTGTAAGATCTCTCATAACAAACTCGCTGTAGCCCGTGTGTGCCGAAAGCACAGCCGTAGGCACAGGACACACCTGAATACCCATAGCGGAAAGCACAGGTATCACAACTGTTAGCGAACACCGGCCAAGACCTGATATATCCTGAATGGAAACAACCTTTTTACAACCCTGCATAATAAAACCCTCTTAAAAAATACTCATAAGCATTATTATAACATATCCATCAGGATTTTTCAATAGCCCATGGCTTGCCGGCAATATTTTTTTTGTAGTGCTACAATAGATATTGGACAAAATTAAGAAAAAAGAAAAGAGAGATAGACAAAAATCTGATAAAATAAAGT
>NZ_JBCPGA010000044.1:0-20164 GCF_040914135.1 Ruminococcus sp. RTP21204st1_B2_RTP21204_210225
TTTCGGGGTCGCAGCCCCCGAAACACTCACAGCGGACGAGCAAAGCTCGCCGCAAAAGTGCCGAAAATACGCAGTTTGCGAGATACGACAAGGTCGAGAAGTCAATGGGGTCGTAAAAACAGGTCCTTGATAATTCAGAGGTCGCACACCGCTAAAATCAGGCTGAAACAGCGTAAATGCGTGCTATCGTGTCGGCGTCGAAAGGTATAAATGCAATAAAATCAAGCAAGTTTTTTGTTGCAGTTGGTGATTACTATTTCAAAGTTTTTGTGATATCATTGACTGGAAAAACAGTGAAAAACAAATGGATAATTTTTGATGAGTGTGAGAAAATATTACTGATGCAAATGGAAAAGGAGAGATGACTATTGAGTAAAAATCCGAAAAGTCCCTATTCCAAGCTGGAAATGAAGAAGAAAACCCTGGCTGCTTGGACTAAGCTGCTGCTCAACAGCGGCGAGATCGACATCAAAAAGTACAACAGAATGATAATGATGATCGAAAGACTGGCGGCATGACCGCAAATGCAGTGCCGAAAGGCATTGCTACATATTGCCACAGGTAAGTTATTCCGTGCCATTGACCCTGTGCTGTCGGCATGGTATAATCATATTAACTAAACAAAATCAAAGTCAAAACAATCAGTCAAGGCTTTGACGAAAGGAGAATTTTAATGGATATTTATGCAGCCGCTGACCTTATGAAACGTGAGCGGAAAACAATTTTTGATCTTGAAATCAATGTTACATTTTATGCACGAGTATCAACGACCCGTGATGAACAGGAAAACTCTATTGAAAATCAGATAAACTTCTTTACAGAGATGATAAAGTCAAACCCAAATTGGAATTACATTGAGGGGTATGTTGACAGGGTCAGAGGAGAACACGCTGAAAACCGTGCTGAATTTATGAGAATGATCGAAGATGGAAAAGCAGGAAGGTTTGACCTTGTACTTACAAAAGAAGTCAGCCGTTTCGCAAGAAATACTATCGACAGCCTTACCTATACCCGTGATCTTCTCCGAGCAGGGGTAGGGGTCTTCTTCCAAAATGATAACATTTGTACCATTGATTCTGACAGCGAAATGCGTCTTACTATAATGTCAAGCATCGCCGCTGATGAAGTCAGGAAGCTTTCTGAACGTGTTCGTTGGGGTCACAAGCGTTCAATAGAAAGCGGAAATGTTATGGGCAACAATCGTATATTCGGCTATGATAAAGATGACTGTAAACTTGTCATAAACGAACCTGAAGCAGAAATGGTAAGAATGATATTTGACCTTTACTCTACTGGTGATATGAGCGTCAGAAAGATAGAACGAATACTATATGATAAAGGCTACCGTGGACGCAATGGTACAAGGATACATCACAACACCGTTTCAGGCATTATACAAAACCCAAAATATAAAGGATTTTACTGTGGTAACAAAGTAAGAATAGTTGACTACCGCACAAAAGAACAGCGTTTTTTACCCAAAGAAGAATGGGTGATGTACAAAGACGAAACAGGCGAAGTCGTACCTGCCATAGTATCTGAGGAAATATGGAACAAGTGCAACAGAATATTTGAAACAAGAAGTGCTGCCATAAAAAGCCGTGAACACTCATTTAAAGACACAAGTGTCTTCACCGGTAAGATATGGTGTGCAGCTCACGACAAGCCATATTGGAGGACAAGTTACTCAAACAGCGTATCAAAAGGTCAGCCAATATATCAATGGATATGCTCAGAAAAAAAGAAAGAAGGTGCAAAAAGCTGTGCGTCATTTGCAATAATGGAATCGGAACTTTACAGCATACTGTCGGGATTTTTCAAGGACGTGGCTGAAAACCTTGAGGATTATGTTGAAACATTTCTTCGGATATATAAAGAATCAGACCGCTCTGCCGAGGCAATGCGGCAGGTAAGCGGCCTGAAAGCAACACTGGAAAAGGAAAATAAAAAGCGTGATAAACTGCTGGAGCTCTATATGGAGGAGCTTATCACAAAATCAGAATTTACAAAACGTAATACCGAGAGCAGTGAACTAATAAAAGGAATAGAACATCAGATAAGATTTATCGAAAAGAAAAGCGAAAACGACAATAGTTATGCAAAAGCTATAAAGCGGATTGAAAAATACTTCCGTGAAATGTATGATCCTAGCCTACCAATGAACAAGGAACAAGTCGACGAAATGGCAAAGGCAGTCATAGACCGTATAAGTGTAGTTCCAATAAATAAGAACACAATGAAACTGGAAATTAAACTTCTGACAGGTGAATCAGAGCCGATGACATACATTAGGAACGGAGAAAGATATGCTCGGCGTTCTGGACTCACCAGCAAGAAGATGATCGACGCTTACAAGACAACAGGCAACAAGTAATTTCTCCCAAAAGTCCTAAAAACTCCGCCGTGGCATTTCGCTGTGGCGGAGCTTTTTACTTGAAATCAGGCAAAAGAAGTAGTATAATATACACATAGGGTCGGGGTAAAGATCATAGTAAAGAGGGATAAATATGTTGACTAAAAAGATCGCCGCAGGACTTACAGCTTTTGTTATAACAGCTTCTGCCGCACTGCTTCCGCTTCCAGAAAGCATTAACGGCATATTTGGGAACACCGCTATATCAGCTCAGGCTTATTCTGCAAACGGCGCCGTAAAAATGCCGTCAGATTTTCTGACTTTTAACAGCTCCGATCAGGTTTTCGTAAACGTGGTTTCTGCCACTAAAAACGGACTATACTATTATACTGTGGAAAACTACAAGAAGCTAATTAAATTCTATAGCTTTTCCAACAACTCCGTGAGAACTGTAGCAACGCTTGGTGACATTATAAATGTATATGCAAATAACTCCAAGATCTATTATATCGAAAGAGATACCAGCACATACAATTCCAGCGTGAAGGGCTCGTCATATTCTTATTACATAAAGACCTTTGACACCGATACGGAAAAGGTGACCAAAAGCGTTAATGTGAGCAAGTATACCCCCAATGGTATTTTAAATTACCCAAACTGTTTTGGCGTTGACGATAACGGCAGGATATATTACTATGTAACAGACAGCAGCGGTGCTGAAAAAGGCGATAATCTATTTGTCCTGGACTCAAACGGAAATAAGCTGTCCTCCTGCAGCACTGAAGTTGCCATAACAAAGTTCTCAGGCTTTGACAGCACAAACGGAAACTTCTATTTTGAAAGAAACGCTGATTACGTTTATTGGGGCTATACTCACAAAATGAACGCCCTTGGCTTTGGAAATATTTCAAATAACAAAATAACCGTGTCTGATAAATCTATCGACTATTTCTATCAGAAATATTACGATTATCATTATGACAACGCACAAATGCTTGGCAACGGCAAGCTTGCGTGGACTTCTTCTGCAAGCGGCACTGTAAACATCGTGGACTCTGCCAAATTCCATACATCAACAGATAATACATTATCTCTCTTTGGAAGCGTTTCAAGAGCTGAACATGAAAACAAAAATGATCTCTACAACAGCGTTGGAACAAGAACTGTATACAACAGCGAAAATGACAGCACTATCATGTATGTAAACAACAACACTCTTATGGAGTTCAACAATGATTTCAAGCAGGTGGCTTCATATAAAACAGCTTATCCTGTTTTCGCTTTGTATTATACGAACGGCACTGTGACAGCCATAGAGCGTGATACTGACGGCAATTTCTACTCAGAGAATATTGCTTGGAAAATGCCTAGCAGTGTTACGATTTCAAATTCTTCTGCCACGCTCAAAACGGGCGACAGCCTTAAACTTTCTGCAAAGAGTAATTCCGATATAGACTACGGCTTCACATGGTCAAGCAGTGATAATTCTGTGGCTTCGGTTACAAAAGACGGCAAGGTGTACGGAAACAAGGCAGGCGTATGCATAATAACCGCCACCACCGACAACAGTGTGAAAGCAAGCTGTACAGTGACAGTTACGCCTATGGATAGCGACACAAAAGGCTCTGCCACTATACTCAGCGGACGTACAACAGACAATGCTTCAGATAACCATTACAACACATGGTCATCGGTCACAAACTCTTATCTTGTACAAAACAGCGACGGAACGCTCACAAGGCTTGAAAACACATCAAGCGGCATTGTGGTAGAAAACTATTCCGCAGACGGCAATAAGCTTATATCACAACGCACTATTTCAAAAGAGCTTAACCTATTTGGTGGCTTTTATTCAGGAAAAGACTATAACTATCTCGTGTTCGGTCAGAACAACACTTTCGAAAGCGACAGCAAGGAAGTTGTAAGAGTAGTCAAATACACCAAGAGCTGGAGCAAGGTAAATTCATGCAGTATCTCAGGTGTCAATACAACAAAGCCGTTCTCGGCAGGCTCACTGAGAATGGAAGAAGCGGGTGGAAAGCTTTATGTTTACACCTGCCATGAGATGTATGCTGACAGTGACGGCATAAATCATCAGGCAAATATGCTTTTCACCATTGACGAATCCTCCATGTCCCTGACCGACTCAATGTATGACGTTTCAAATCTTACAGACGGCTATGTTAGCCACTCATTCAACCAATTCATCAAAGCTGACGAAAGCGGAAAATACATCTACAGAGTTGACCACTCAGAATCAAGCAACTACACAATGAACGGCTCCTACCTTTCTGTAAACGGCATTACTCTCACAAAATATAAGGCTGACGGAAAATCAACAGCCGTGAGCGTTTCTATCCCTGTTAAGTTCGATATGAACAAAAGCAACTACACGGGCGCTTCAATAGGCGGTTTTGAGCTTGGCAGCGGAAACTGTCTGATAGCCTATGCAAAAGACGTTTCAAGCAGTTGTAAGACAAGAAATGTTTACATAAGCGTCACAGACGAGCTTTTCAACGGCACACAGAACATTGCCCTCACAAACTACGGCACATCAAGTAAAGTGACCTGCCGCACCCCTCAGCTTATAAAGATAAATGACAATCTGTTCCTTGTTATGTGGGAAGAATACAACAGTTCCACAGGCAAGACCGCCACAAAGACAATGACAGTTGACTCAAACGGCAAAACTGTTACCAAAGCCATTTCTCACTCCTTCGGACTTTCAGATTGTCAACCTGTTGTATGCAGTGACGGCATGGTAAAATGGTATGTCACAAATAATTCAGCACCGACCCTTTACAAGCTCTCACCATTTGCGCTTGACGATTATCATGAACACAGCTATACAAAAACAGTTCTCAGCAATGCCACCTGCTCCACCGCAGGCACAGTAAAATACACCTGCTCATGCGGTGACTTCTACACCGAAACTATCCCAGCCACAGGTCACAAGTCAAGCGGTTGGATAACTGACAAGGCGGCTTCTATCGGAGTTAAAGGCTCAAAACACAAGGAATGTACAGTCTGCAAGAAAGTTCTTGAAACGGCTGAAATTCCTGCACTTTCAAGAATTAGCATTTCAAAGGCAAGCGTGACACTTTCAACTTCGATCTACGCTTATGACGGCAAGGCAAAAACTCCGTCCGTTAATGTAAAGGTCAATGGAAAGACTTTGAAAAAGGATACTGATTACACTGTTTCTTACAGCAACAACACCAAGGTCGGAACAGCAAAGGTCACTATCACAGGCAAGGGCAATTACACAGGCTCAGTTTCTAAGACCTACAGTATCAAAAATAACTTCAAGAAAGCCACAGTTTCGGGCATTTCCACAAAGGCTTTCACTGGCAAGAACATCACTCAGAGCATTACTGTTAAATACAATGGCAAAACGCTGAAAAAAGGCACTGACTATACAGTTTCCTACTCAAACAACAAGAATATAGGCACTGCCACTGTAAAAATTGCAGGAAAAGGCTCTTATACAGGCACTATCACAAAGACATTCAAGATAAATCCTGCCAAGCAGGAGATACAGAAGCTCACGGCTAAGTCAAAGGCATTCTTTGTGGATTGGGCGCAGAAAGGCTCTGCTACTGGATATGAGATTCAGTACGCTACCAACTCAAAGTTCACAAGTGCAAAGAAAGTTACCATAACAAACAACAAGACCGACACCAAGACTATTTCAAAGCTTTCGGGCAAAAAGAAATATTACGTTCGTGTTCGTTCGTACACAACTGTAAAGGGTACTAAGTATTATGGTGCTTGGTCGGCTTCAAAGTGTGTGACTACAAAGAAGTAATTTTTATCGTTTATGAAAATATCCCCCATGCAGAGGTTTCTGCAAGGGGGAGTTTTTTGCGTTAAAGCGTACATTTTGTCGGCAAAGCCACCCTGAAATGTTACGACCGACCATATAAAAAACCACCGCACAAAGTCTTACCTCTGTGCGGTGTAAATATCTACTTTATTACTTCCTCTTAGAAACCACCATAGCTGCACCTGCAAGTGCTGCCAGACCTATACTTATGCCCATTGCCGCATCTGTATTAGGGTTTGTGGTGCTGTTAGGATTTGTCGTTGTCTTTGATGATGAAGCCGCTGCGCTGCTGTCATTTGTTGCTTCAGAAGAAGCCTCGGAAGATGACTCCTCTGCTTTGCTCTCGCTGCTCTCCTCACTTGACGACTCCTCAACAACGTTATTGAACTCAACGTCGTCGTCCTTTGTCATTTCGTCAACGCCGTCGTTAACCAACTCAACTCTCTCCCAGCCGTAAATGCCTTCAATAGCATATGTAAGCTCATAAGCTGCTGTCTTCTGTGAAACAGCTGATGGGTGATAGTCAACTGCATAACCATTGTTTTCGCTGTCCTGAACGCTGAACTGGAAAACTGATACCTTGCTGTCGCCTGTTTCAGTCTTATAAGTGTCAACTGCATCTGTAATAGAAGGATAAAGCTCCTGTCCCATAATACCGAGTGTACAAAGTATCTCAGAATTTGGATTCTTAGCTCTTATCTCCTTGAGGAAATTTACATAGCCCTTTTCAAACTCAGCACACTTATCAGCGTCACCCTTTGTGTATGAGTTATCGTTTGTACCAAGATTTACAACGATAAGCTCAGGCTGATACTGTGAGAAATCCCAATCATAATTAGCTGTCTGTTCACCGTCGAACCAGCTCCATGTAAAGCAGAACTTATCATAGAAATTTGGCACAAGCAGTGCGTCATTTATCTTGCCGTTGCCTGAATAACCAGAGATCACACCTGCTCCGCTTACTGATACAAAGCTGTAGTCAGCGCCAAAATTCTGTGCTGCCTTGTAAGCATATGTCTTTGCGGCGTTCTCGTTGTAGATAGAAAATGACTTTCCAAGTGGATCGTCAACGCCGTATCCACAAGTGATAGAGTCACCAATAAACTCGATAGAATGCTTAGCTGCCTCTGTTGGCTGTGGCTTGCCGTCTACCTCAAAGCTGTCAATTGCGATAACGCTCTGTGCAGCTTCTGAAAGCTTTATGAGCTTGACAGTGCTTTCGCCCTCAGGAAGCTCTACCTCAACTGCGTTTGTCTTCTTATTTTTTATGTAGCCCTGCTTAACAAGCTTGCCGTTTACAAATACACCAATTCTTGCCTCACCTACGCTGCCGTTTACATTGAAAACAGCCTTTGTGCCTGTGCATTTGAACTCGATACCGCTTGCAGAATAGCCAAGTATCGTTGTGTCGCCCTTTCTGTAAGTACGACCGATAAGCTTAACATTGTCGCTTGTTGCCTCATAAGAGGTGAGCTTGTCCGTTGCTTCCGTGTCTGCCATGACTGTCATTCCCATGCAGCCTGCTGCAATTGCCGCAGCACAGAAGCCTGCCAAAAACTTCTTCATACTATGATTTCCTCCATTGTTTAATTTTTTTGTATCTTTTGCCTTAATATTTCTCGATCCAATAATTTAATTATACTCTATCTGCAAGATATATACATTAATTTATTATTAATATTTATTCGTCATTTCATTAACAGGACTGTTAGATATTCTTTATCCTCTTATAAACCACAGCCGACAACGGTGGACAGACGAAACTGCCTGAAACGGGCTGTTTGTTCATCTTACCGTTTTCGTCAAGCCTTAGATAAAAGCTTCCCTCAGGCAGACCGAAGCCCCTGTTCTCGTAGTAAGGATTAAGTGCGATAACATAGCATTCTCCGTCTTTTTCAAGCTTCCAACTTACGCAGTTCCAATCGTCATTGTGCATAAAATGAAGATGTGCGTTCACGTCCTCTTTAGTGTTCATTCGGAAAAGCGGACTTCCCTTTCTCAGCCTTATAAGAGCCTTGTAATACTCAAAGACCTCTTTATATTCAAGCTTTCTGTTCCACTTTATGGAGTTAGTGTAGTCAGGCGCATTGTAGCTGTCATGGGAATAGATATTCACATCATTAGGCTCTTCGCCCTCTTTGAGTATCCTCGGCTTTGACCTAAGAAAATCCTGACCAAGCTGTATGAACGGCATGCCCTGTGAAAGTATCACTATCGCCGCTGCAAGCTTATCCATTTTTATCCTTACGTCCTCGCTGTCATTCTTTGCCGATATACAAAGCTTGTCCCACAAAGTATTGTTGTCATGAGCCTCACAGTAATTCACCGCCTGAGTAGGTTCAAAAGCCCAGCAAGCTTCTTTTGCGTCATTTATCTGATAGTGTGGCACAGAGCCGGCTATACCACGCCTTAGGGTAGAAGCCGCATTTCTGTTTCCGCTGACAAAGCCCTTGTCATATGGATTGAAAGTACCGCCCTTAATGGAATCTCTGATGTTATCGTTGAAAAGTCCAACTCTTCCAAACTGATATGAATTCCATTTATATGCAAGCCTGTCAGCAGGGAGCGGTGACTCTCCTCCCGTCCAGCCCTCGCCATACATTAGTATCTGAGGATCTATCTTGTTAAGCTCGTCCCTTATGATGTTCACAGTTTCAATATCGTGAAGTGCCATAAGGTCAAAGCGGAAGCCGTCAATCTTATATTCCGTTGCCCAAAATCTGAGAGAATCTATCATGAATTTTCTCATCATCATGTGGTTTGAAGCCGTTTCGTTTCCACAGCCCGAGCCGTTTGAAAATGAGCCGTCATTTCTTATCCTATGATAATAATATGGGAAAGAACGCTCAAAAGCTGACTCCTCGGTATAGTAAGTGTGATTGTATACCACGTCCATTACAACGCCAATGCCGTTCTCGTGAAGTGCCATAACAAGCTGTTTGAACTCTCTTATCCTGCACTTAGGGTCATAAGGGTCTGTGGAATATGACCCCTCAAGGCAGTTGAAGTTCTTAGGGTCATAACCCCAGTTATATTGATTGAGCCAGGGCTTGCTCTCGTCCACAGTGGCATAATCTTCCACAGGAAGCAAATGAACATGGGTTATGCCAAGCTCTTTGAGATGCTCGATACAGGTGTTCACGCCCTGATATTTCGTACCCTTATCGGCAAAAGCCACATACTTACCTCTATGCTCAGAAGCAACGCCTGATGAACTGTCCGCAGAAAAATCCCTGACGTGGCACTCGTATACCACTGCGTCGCAGGCATTTCTGCACTTAGGCTTCTTGACCTTTTCCCAGCCCTCAGGGTCGGTGGTCTTGAAATTCACCACCGCACCAACGTTTCCGTTGACTCCGCAGGCTTTTGCATAGATATCTATAGTTTCATGCCTTGTTTTGTGGTCAAACTCAAATGTATAGGTATAAAAAACACCGTCAAGGTCACGAAGTATCTCCACATACCAAACACCGTGGTCAAGCCTTTCCATAGGCAGGCTTTCAAGACGGCTTTTGCCCTCGCCGTCAAGATACAGATTAAGATAAACTCCCATTGCAAGCGGCGACCATGTTTTGAACACAGTTTTGCCCTCTTTCATGACCGCACCCAGATCGTTTCCTATATATTGATTATCTCTGTCGAACTGTTCATAATTCAATCTGTACATCAACCATGCCCCTTGCCTATATTTTTTACGTCTTAGATATTTTTACTTCAGACTTTCGCCAAGCACCGAGCCTTGAAGAAGCTTAGTTTCAAAGCCCTCCCTCGTATTTTTAAGCAGGTCATCGCAAAGCTTTACCTTGTCCTTTTCAAGAAGCAGCAGGATAGTTGAGCCGCCAAACTCGAAATATCCCTTTTCTTCGCCCTTTGTGACCTTTACGCCGCCCTCAGTGTGCAGATTAGTTATCCTGCCCACCATAAGAGCACCGACTTCCATTTGAATAATATCTCCGAACTGCTCCGTTCTTATCATGCAATATTCTCTGGAATTTTCCTTGAAAACAGGCAGATAATTATTCACCACAGGGTTCACAGTGTGAAGGATTCCATTTATCTTTCTGTTGTGGCTCTTTACACCGTCTGCACAATAGCAATAGCGATGATAATCGTCCACTGAAAGTCTGATGATAACTGCATAGCCGCCCTCATAACGCTTTGCAAGCTTGCTGTCCCTGAGAAGCGAGGCAGTATTATACACTGCGTTCTTTATAATAAAGGTATCAGACTGTGTTATCTTATAAGCAGTCACCTTGCCGTCTGAAGGTGACACCAGCAGATTCTTGTCCTTAGTGATAAAACGTCTGCCAGGCTTTATTTTTCTTGTGAAAAAATCATTGAATGAGCGATACATTCTTTCCTCATAGTCAAACATATCTATGCCGTTTTTTTCTGCAAAGCCGAAAATAAAAGGCACTGAGAACTTGCTGTCAAGTATCACTCTTGCACACTTTGAAAATATCGGACAGCCGAGAAATTTCATAAGCGCCCTGCCCATTGCCGAGCTGTAGGCAGCCGCAAGAAAGCTATCCTGAGATGTGGTCTGTTCGTATTCTCTGCCCTGTCTGTCACGATATTTCATCTGTTTCTCTCCTTTTATTTACATTATTGTAGGGGACGACATCCCCGACGTCCTGTTTTTCACACACCTGTCCGGCAAAAACATTTCCCATTCAGGTAACTTTTATCTTAGATTATATGCTGCATTTTAAGATAGCCGAGAAGGATTATCGCACCTATAGTAAAGAGTATCAGCACGCCCTTCATGGAAAGCTTCTTGACATTTATTTTCAATACAAAGAGTATTGAAATAAGTATCATAAAGCTATGGAAAACAAATGGAAAAATATTTTTCGGTATATTGTGCTGACCCATGAACAGCAGAGGAAGTATCATAGCAACTGTTGTAACAGGCAGACCCTTATATTCTTTTCTGTTCTCTGTTGTGTTTCTCTGACGCTCTTCCTCCATAACGTTGAAGTAGCCAAGTCTGATAACAGCGCCCAGAACTATCATAATGCTTGCGATAAGACGAAGCGGATAAACTGAATTGTAGTGATAGCCTATGACAGCAGGGAAAACACCGAAGCAAACAAGGTCGCACAGCGAGTCGATCTGTATGCCGAACACCTTTTCATGCTCTGTTCTGTTTTTCATGCTTCTTGCTATCTTGCCGTCAAAAAGGTCGCAGATACCCGAAAGAAGCAGGCAGAGAAAGGCTATGGACATATGATTTTCAAAGACCTGTGTAATGCCGAACACTGACGAAACAAGTCCTATGTATGTGAGTATTACCGAATAATTATAAAAACCAATCATTTTTTCTTTTCCTCTCATTCTTTTTCGACTTCTTTTTTAACTTCCTGCGACCCCTCAAGACCATTCTTCTTATCATTTCTCATAACGATAAAGTGAGCCACGAACGTTACCAATGCGCTCATTATCAGCAGTAAATAGAAGCTGAGTCCACGGCTCAGCAGCATTGCAGGCTTTACAAGCTCTGCGGTGAAAATGCTCATGAACATATATGTGAAGCAACCCTCTGTTACGCCTGCCGCACCAGGCAATGGCAGCATTTCAACTGCAACGCCTATCATAGTCTGAAGTGCGATAATATTCCAAAAACCTGTTCCGCTAAGGCCGTAGGACTTATACACTATCCATGTGACAGCCAGCAGGAACATTCTCTGCACCAGTGTGATAAGAAAAATATTTATCACAGTGTGTACATTGCTCTTTATATATTCCGAACCGATCATGTAATTGTCGCAGATACGCTTTATTTTGTTTATGTATTTTTCGTTGTTCTTTTCTTTGAGTATCCTTATGCGTGTCAGAAGATTTATAAGCTTTATGCCCATTTTTCTCGCCCACAAAGGCTTATAGAAAATAAACACAAGCCCTGCGATATAGGCGATATTCAGTATAAAGCCGATAAGCAGAAGCCACCAAAGCCGTCCCACATGAAGCTTTATAAAGCCAAAGTTGAAAAGCAGGAACGCCACTGCAAGAAGCACCTGCACAGCCTTGAAAGCTATGGTGATGATAAGCATTATCAAGGTGGAAAAGCCTATCTTTATGCCGTCTTTCTTCATGTAATACATCTGCGCAGGCTGTCCGCCGGAAGCAGACGGCGTTATACAGCTAAAGAAAAAGCCTATAAACGAATATTTCAAACAACGCCTGAAAGGAGTTTTTACTTCAAAAAGTCTCAGCATATACTTTATTATGACCGACTCCCCTGCCACATAGCAGAACACGCACACAGCACCCACTGCAAGCCAGCTTTTCTTTGCAAGGTGAAGATCCGCCACTATGTCGGAAAATTCTTCTCCTCTGAAAAGCAGTCTGACTGTCAGCCAGCCTATGACCACAATAAAGAATATATTAAGAACATATTTCAGGTTCTTTTTTATTTTCATCATCTCCGAATTTTCAGCCTGTCCATTAAAAGGTCAGACCGTTTTTGTCCCACACATATTTTTTACAGCACGAATGCCATAAAGCACAGATTTACTATTATCTGCAAAATTGTAAATCTTATTACTACCTGAGTATCAGACCAGCCCTTGTTCTTTCTTGCATGGTCGTGAAGAGGAGTTCTTATGCCCTCCATAAATTTCTTTATTTTCAGGAAACGTCTGAAAGAAAGCTTGAGAAGTCCAAGTCCGCCGTCAAGTATGATAACTATAGCCATAGGGATAAATGCGAACGGTGCGGCGGTTTTTAAGAACATCACCGCAAGGAAAACGCCCAGCGCTCTCGAGCCTGCGTCGCCCATGAGCATCTGGCTAGGCGAGCAGTTGAACCACAGATAAGCCGCAAGCGTCACGAACATTATCATAGGAAGGAGCATATCAGCCGCACCACTCTTTGTCACCATAAATGCAAGTGGCAGAAGAACTGTCATGACCAATGAACCGCATAGCCCATCAACGCCGTCTGTACAGTTTGTAACGTTTATAGCTGTCCAAACGAGGACGCCTGCAAGGATGATGAATAGCGGTGCAGGGATAGTGAAAGTGGAATCTGTGATATAAAGCTTCACCTGCGAGCCGTTATAACAATAGTATGTAAACGCAATGCCAAGAGATATAACAAGGTCGATAAGGCCCTTTTTCAGGTTGCCCCAAGGAGTTTCAGCAGCATCGTCAAAATATCCGCTGAGCATGGCGGCATACACAAGCACGAGATAGATTATGTTCTCGATATCGAGAGGATAAAAAAGCGCTGTGCAAAGTGTAAAGGAAGTCACGAAGATAATTCCTGCGCCACGAGGCTTGCCCTCAGAAAGTGCGCCGTTCACAGCAAACGCTCTGCCCTGATCTTTAGGCAAAATGCGTTTGAAGAATTTCAGGCTGAAAAAAGCAATAAGAAAACTGCACAGCATTGGCACAAATAGCACCAATGTAGTATTATTAGTCTTAGCCAAAAGGTTATAAAACATTGTCATCGTCCTTTTCTGTTTCAATTCATACATATACTATTATATTATACAACATAGCTGTGCAAAATGCAAATATTATTATCCGTCATTTTGCACAATTTTTTCTTAATGGTTTCTTAATGTGGAAAATTTAAGGTAAGTGCCAAGCAAAACAAAATGCACAGCCCATATAAGACTGTGCATAGGTTCATTCTGTTTCATTCAATATATTCATCATTTCTGACGGCGTAACAATAAAATCTTTCATGGGATAATGTTTCTTATTTCCCGTGACAACATAAGCATTATTATCACGCTTTTCCATTGCTACCTCGTAGAAAATAAGATCGTCCATATCCACGAGTATCTCCCCTGTCGGTTTCGGGTCAACTTTAATTCCATTTGAAATAATAGAATTTATCATTGTTTGGATAGTTTCAGCTTTTAGGTGAAACTTAGGTCTGTTCAAGACTTCCGCATATTCATCTATTATGTCATCATGAAACAGCGGCGTTATCCTGCCGTCAAGCACCTCACGAAGCACCATACACGGCGGAGATTGCGAATTTTTAGTGATAAGAGCAGATACGATAACATTTGTGTCAATAACAGCGCAGACTTTCATTTATCATTTTCTCCTGTTCTTTCTCACTTCTGCTATTTCAGCGTTTATCTCGTCCAAAGACATTTCAGGGACGTCAGTTGCCTGCTCTCTAAGCTTTTCAAACGCTTCAAGTCCCTCTGCTCTTGTAACAGCATTTTCAGGAAGAACTGTTTCAAATGGTATTCCACGCACCATTTTGCTGCGCACCATAAACATTCTGAAAGCTGTAGGAAGATCCATTCCTAATGCACTGTATATCTCGCTTACCTCATTTTTAAGGTCACTGTCAACACGGAATTGAACTAAAGTCTGATTTTTTGCCATACAAAACACCTCCAAATATATTAAAATGTATGTGTTTATCTTTCAATTATATTATATCATCATTTATATATATTGTCAACACAGTACACTACAAAATACATTATCATGAAAAAATATATTTGCTCCTAAAGATTGAAAAAAACATTATTTTGTGCTATAATTATCTCATTAAGGAGGCATTTTTTATGGCAATAAAAGACAAAGTGCTGGAACTTCTCGACGATAACAAGGGCAAATATCTTTCAGGCGAACAGCTTGCTGACACGCTGGGCTGCACCCGAGGGGCTGTTTGGAAAGCTGTGAAAGCTTTGCAGGAAAACGGCTACCCTATCTCTGCGGTGACGAACAAGGGCTATTCCCTTGATGAAAACACCGATATACTTTCCCTTGCAGGCATAAAAAAATATCTTGACCCTGACCGTCAGGGACTTGAAATAGAGGTATACAAGGAAGTAAGCTCCACTAATCTGGTACTCAAAGACTATGCAAATCAGGGTGTACCCGAGGGCAGGATAGTCATTGCAGGTATGCAGACCCAGGGGCGTGGAAGGCTTGGACGTTCTTTCTTCTCGCCCTCTGATTCGGGACTTTACATGAGCATTCTTCTCCGCCCTGACATGGCTGCAGCTGACGCTGTTAAGATAACCACTGCTGCTGCAGTATCTGTTGCCCTTGCTGTGGAAAAGGTCAGCGATCAGAAGCCTGACATAAAATGGGTTAACGACATTTACATAAACGGCAGGAAGATATGCGGAATACTCACGGAGGCTTCTTTCAGCATGGAAAGCGGCGGACTTGACTACGCTGTGCTTGGCATCGGTGTGAACACCTACGAGCCGGAAGGCGGTTTTCCTGAGGCAATAAGAGATATCGCAGGACCGATATTCCACGAAAGAAAAAGCGATATGCGAAACAGGATAGCCGCAGAGATAATAAACAATTTCATGCGTCTTTATGACAGCTTTGAAGAAAACAGCTTTTACCCAGAATACAGAAAACGCTTGCTGTGGGTAGGCGAGAAGATAAACGTCATAAGAGGAAGCGAAAAAACTCCTGCCACAATGCTTGGGGCTGATGAGGACTGCCGCCTGCACGTCAGATATGAGGACGGCAGAGAAGAATATATTTCCTCAGGAGAGATAAGTATTCGCAAGGCTTAACATAGGGCACGAAATGTCAGGTATATCCAATGAAACAAACGTCTATGATTTTTTATAATTAATTCAGTTTATCAAATAGTATCAGCAGGTCGAGTCATTGAGAAATGGCTCGATTTTTTATGCATTATAACTATATAAACGTTTTCGTTTATGTGTATTTCTACAAGTTAGTCAATACTTATTCTAATTATATATATCCCATGTAAATAAAAACATTATTCATTTTGTGTCATATAGTATATAATTATAGTTGACAGTATGTCTTGATTATTGACTTTGTAATCAAATTTAACTTTAATTATATGGAGGAAATTTTATGACAAAAGAATTTGATTATTCACCGATCGACAAAATTCTTGAAAATCATGAAAAAACAGCGGTCATAGCCATATTGCAGGATATTCAGGAGATATATCACTATCTTCCAAAGGAAATATTCCCATATCTTGCAAAAAAGCTTGGCACAGGCGAAGCAAGAATATACAGCGTTGCGACCTTTTATGAGAATTTTTCTCTCGAGCCAAAGGGCAAATACGTTATCAAATGTTGTGACGGCACTGCCTGTCATGTAAGAAAATCTATACCTATTCTCGAATATCTCAGAGGAGAGCTTGGTCTTAGCGAGAAGAAAACCACCACTGACGATCTGATGTTCACAGTGGAAACTGTTTCATGTCTTGGTGCTTGTGGACTTGCCCCTGTTCTCACTGTGAACGATGTTGTTCACCCTGAGATGAATCCTGACAAGGCTGCGGCTCTGCTTAAGGAACTGAGAGAAAAGGAGGCTGAATAATATGCTGCTGAAAACGAAATACGATCTTGACAACGCCCGTGAACAGTATGGTAAGCTTGTTGACAAGCAGGCTAGAAAAGTGCTTGTTTGCGCAGGTACAGGCTGTGTTGCAGGCGGTTCGCTGAACATATACCAGAAGCTTATCGAAACTATCTCCGCAAAGGGATTGGAGTGCGTGGTGGCACTTGCTGACGAGCCACATGATGATGATATCCACGAGGGCGCTATCGGCGTAAAAAGAAGCGGCTGTCACGGCTTCTGCGAAATGGGTCCACTTGTTAGAATAGAGCCGGAGGGCTGGCTTTACACTAAGGTAAAGCTTGACGATGTTGACGAGATAGTTGACAAGACTATCTGCAATGGCGAGTGCGTTGAAAGACTGTGCTACAAGAAAAACGGTGAAATATATCGCCAGCAGTCAGAAATACCATTCTATAAGATGCAGCAGCGTATCGTCCTTGAACACTGCGGTCACATTGACGCTACTTCCATAAAGGAATATCTTGCTATAGGCGGCTACAGAGCCTTTGAAAAGGCACTTCTCAATATGTCACCTGAGGATATCCTCAACGAAATGACAGAATCCAATCTACGTGGAAGAGGCGGTGGAGGATTCCCTCTTGGCAGAAAGTGGACAAGCGTTGCAAAGCAGAAAAGCCCTACAAAATACATAGTCTGCAATGGTGACGAGGGCGACCCTGGCGCATTTATGGATCGTTCTATCATGGAGGGCGACCCACACAGACTTCTTGAAGGCATGATGATAGCCGGTATCGCAACAGGCGCAAAAGAGGGATATATCTACGTTCGTGCGGAATATCCGCTGGCAGTATCACGTCTTAAAGGTGCTATCGCACAGGCTGAGCAGTTTGGTCTGCTTGGTGACAATATACTCGGCACAGATTACTCATTCAGAATACATATAAACCGTGGTGCAGGCGCATTTGTTTGCGGTGAAGGCTCTGCCCTGACGGCTTCTATCGAGGGCAAGCGTGGTATGCCTAGAGTTAAGCCGCCAAGAACTGTTGAACATGGTCTTTTCAACGAGCCTACAGTTCTCAACAACGTTGAAACGCTGGCTAACGTGCCTGTTATCATCAATAACGGTGCAAAATGGTTCAGGAGCATAGGCCCTGAGAACTCCCCTGGAACAAAGGCTTTCGCTCTTACTGGCAACATCTCGAACACCGGTCTTATTGAAGTGCCAATGGGAACTTCTCTCAGAAAGGTAATATTCGATATCGGCGGCGGCATGAGAGGTGACGGAAAGTTCAAGGCTGTTCAGATAGGCGGTCCATCAGGCGGCTGTCTTGTTACGCCTAACCTCGATATCCAGCTTGACTTTGACTCGCTGAAAAAAGTTGGTGCAATGATAGGTTCAGGTGGACTTGTTGTTATGGACGATAAGTCCTGTATGGTAGAAGTTGCAAGATTTTTCATGAATTTCACCCAAAACGAGTCCTGCGGAAAGTGCGTTCCGTGCCGTGAGGGTACAAAGAGAATGCTTGAGATACTTGAGCGTATCGTAAATGGTAACGGTCAGGAGGGGGATATCGAACTGCTTCTTGAGCTTGCCGACACTATCTCCTCAACTGCTCTCTGTGGTCTTGGAAAGACGGCTGCATTCCCTGTTGTATCTACAATAAAGAACTTCCGTGAGGAATATGAAGCTCACATAAGAGATAAGAAGTGTCCATCAGGCAACTGCAAGAAGCTTGTGACATATCAGATCGACCCTGAGATATGCAAGGGCTGTTCAAAGTGTTCAAGAGTCTGTCCTGTGGGTGCGATCAGCGGTGAGATCAAAAAGCCGTTCAAGATCGACACCTCTAAGTGCATAAAGTGCGGAGCTTGTATTTCCAACTGCCATTTCAAAGCTGTCAAGGAGGTTTAATTTTAGCTATGAATAAAGAGTTTATGATAATCGACAATATCCCCGTTGCTATAAACGGTGAAAAAAATCTGCTTGAGCTTATCAGAAAGGCAGGCATCGAGCTTCCTACATTCTGTTACTATTCTGAGCTTTCAGTATACGGTGCTTGCAGAATGTGCATGGTGGAAAACAAGTGGGGTGGCATGGAAGCCGCTTGCTCAACTCCTCCGAGAAACGGTATGGAGATATACACAAACACACCAAGGCTAAGAAAATACCGCAAGATGATATTGGAACTTCTTCTTTCAAATCACTGTGGCGAATGTACGACCTGCGATAAAAACGGCAAGTGCAAATTGCAGGAGCTTGCCGCAAGATTTGATATCCACAGGGTACGTTTTGACAATCCAAAGTCCAAGCCTTGTATCGATGATTCTTCTGTATCTATCACTAGAGACGCCAACAAGTGTATCCTCTGCGGTGACTGCGTAAGAGTGTGCAACGAGGTACAGAACGTTGGTGCAATAGATTTTGCATTCAGAGGTTCAAAAATGAAGGTAGCCTGCTCATTTGACAAGCCTATAGGCGATTCAAACTGCGTTGGCTGCGGTCAGTGTGCAGCAGTCTGTCCAACAGGCGCTATAATCATAAAGAACGACAGCCACAGGCTTTGGAAAGAGCTTAATCAGGAGGACACTATTGCAGTGGCTCAGGTAGCTCCGGCTGTAAGAGTTGCAGTGGCAAAAGAGTTCGGCTACAACGGTGAGAACGTTATGGGCAAGATAGTTGCAGCACTTAGAAGAATAGGCTTCAACTACATTTTTGACACCTCAACAGCCGCAGACCTCACTGTTATGGAGGAGTCAAAGGAGTTTGCAGACAGGCTTGCAAACGGCGGAAAGCTCCCGCTGTTCACATCATGCTGTCCTGCATGGATAAAGTATGCTGAGAATGAGTATCCTGAGATACTGCCTAACATTTCCACTTGCCGCTCACCAATGCAGATGTTTGCTTCCGTAATAAACGAGAAGTTCAAGGGCGAGGGCAAGAAGATACTTTCTGTTGCTGTTATGCCTTGCACTGCCAAAAAGGGCGAAGCCGCAAGAGATGAGTTCAAGGACGAGAACGGCAAACCGTTGGTTGATTTTGTCATCACAACTCAGGAGCTTATCATGATGATAAAAGAAGCCGGTATCGTGTTCAACGAGATAGAGCCGGAAGCTGTTGATATGCCGTTCGGCACTATGACAGGCGCAGGCGTTATCTTCGGTGTAACAGGCGGTGTAACAGAAGCAGTTATCAGACGTGTTTCCACAGACAAGTCACTCGCTTCCCTGAGAAATCTTGCATTCGAGGGCGTAAGAGGCTTCGAGGGCATAAAGGAGCTTGAAGTACCTCTTGGCGACAAGGCTATCAAGGTCTGCGTTGTAAACGGACTTCGCAATGTTGAGGTCATAATGAACAGAATGAAAGCTGGCGAGCATTTCGACCTTATCGAAGTTATGGCTTGTCCAAACGGCTGTATAGGCGGCGCTGGTCAGCCAAAGGCTACTATCGACGAGAAGAAAGAGCGCAGTGTTAATCTTTACAATGCTGACAAGCTTTGCACTTTGAAGCGTTCAGAAGAAAATCCGCTTATGGATAAGCTTTACGAGGGTATCCTCAAGGGCAGAGAGCATGAACTACTTCATGTAAGCTATGTAAAATAACAAAATAGCATAAATAGCGAAAGGCGCTGTAAAAAAACGCGCAATAAAAAAAGACTGCAACCACCCTTAAAAGGGTAGGAAAGCAGTCTTTTTTGT
>NZ_JBCPGA010000045.1:0-18570 GCF_040914135.1 Ruminococcus sp. RTP21204st1_B2_RTP21204_210225
ACGCGTTCAAAGCTTACAACATATCCGGATGGCCTGGCGAAGAAAGTGGACAGACTAAGGTAATATATGGCTATGAGCAAGGAGGTGTATTGTAATGTTGACGTTATTGGAATAATATCTCCAGATCATAGTCTTCAAATCTTTCATAGTGTAGTTCTCCAACTTGTCCTCACGGCTGTAGAACAACTCTTCTTTCATCTGCTGCTGCCTTGGTGCCAATCTCCTTTGCGAGCTTTATTGCCTGCTTTTTAAACTCTTCATCATATTGTTTTCCTGTTCCCATTGATGACACACTCCTTTGTTTTTATTATACTTTGATTGTTTTGTATGCGTCAAGTTTTATTATACAGGATTATTTCTTGCTTCAAAAGGATAGCTTTCACCGAGGTTCGCACCCACGCCCTTTAAGTACAGCCCATCCCAACCGGGGAGCGTTACGAACAACGCATAGGGTTCAGAGCCGTCATAGCTTTCGGGGATATAGCTTGAAAAATGGATATCGCCCTGTGTATCGGAATGCAGCACATTATCCACGATAAAGCCGTCTTTTTCCTGTGTACCGAATTCAATGCTTCCATTCAAAAGCTCACGTTTCATCAGGCGGAGATCAAACACATCCATCGCTCATCATGGTTCAGGTCGTAGTCATTGCCGTGGGCGTTTTTTGCCTTGGTCAGCAGCCAGTTCTGCAAATTGGCAGGCTCACGCTTTGTGGGGATCGTTCCCGAAAACTGCTCCTCCCAAAAGTTCACAGCATCGTAGATCCACCCCTCAGCGACTGTTCCCGTGCCGAGTCCGAAGCCGTGCGGAAGTCCCTCATAGGCATGGAACTCCGTGGGGATGCCGTAGCTTTCAAGGGTATTCAGGCGGCTCTGCATCGTTTTCCAATTTGCGATACCGTCACTCGTTCCCACGCAAACATAAGTCGGAGCGTCCGCCTTTGAAGTGTAGGTGTAGCCCGTGTACTGCATGATGACCGCACCTGCCTGTCCGATGTCAGTGCGACCTGTGAGCTGCTGCAAATAGTCCGAATTACCAAGCGTTGCCGCCATTCTTGCACCTGCCGAGCCGCCCCACAGGGAATAATCATCAGGATCGACTTTCAGCGTGTTGGCATTGTCATGAATAAACTCGATCGCCCTCGCAAGGTCATCATAGGGAGCATCGGGACGGTAGATCAGTGCAAAGGCATTATAGCCCATTTTTGACAGTTCAAGAGCATGAGGAAAGCTGTCGTGCATCGCCCCCACATAGGCAAATCCGCCGCCTGCATTGCACACAGCAAATTTCGCATTGTCCTCACCCTTGAAGAAGAAAAGTCCCGTGTCACGCAGACTGCTATCCGCCTGCATTTCCTCCTCGGTGTAGATGTTGTAAAATATCTGCTGACCGCTTTCTGCGGCGTTTTTCAGGTAATTGACGATCTCAACGGTCTTTTCGGGCTTGATATAATTGTACCATGTGTAGGTACTGCTTGAACTCACATCTTTCAGTGTCATATCGTCGGAAACAGTCCTGTCCACGGGAAAAAGCAGTCTGCCGAAATCACCGAAAGCTACATTTGCTTTGACCTCTGCGACTGTTGTATTTTCAGTAAAGCTATCTGTCTGCACGTTCTCACCTCCGAAGAACAGCGGCAGAGCGTTGTACATGAACTCACGACAGGAAACATGATCGTGCTGACCGCCCTCACGCTGATAGAAAACGTAGTGGTCGGGCGTGAAAATATCGCTGCGGGAGAGCATTTTCTCCGCCATGTCAATGGACTGGGACTTCACCGTATCATTCGTGCCGACACCGTGATAGATGAAGAAACCACGCTCGTCAAGGTCGTTGTCCTGAATGAGCTGCTGAATGAAGTCCACGTTTTTTTCGATCTGGAAATCGCCGTAACCTCCATAGTACCAGCACGAACCGCTCATGGGCAGGAAGTAGCGGATATAGTCGGAATCATAGCAGAATTGCAGCCACGTTGTCACCGAGCCGAGGGAGAATCCGCCGAAGGCTCGGTGGTCACGGCTGGCTTTCAGATCGTCGGGCGAGGTGCTTTCCGCATAGGTGTGGAACTGTCCCTCTACCGCAGGCATCAGGTATTCCTCAAAGTCACGGTGAAACTGTCTGAACTCCGCAACAGAACCGGAAAAGCCCGTGTCTGAATTGTCGTTATAAAATGTGGCGGACACAAATATCGTAGGCGGAATATCGCCCTTAGCGATCATATTGTCCAGCATATCCGTGATGTTTGCGTACTGAAAATACTCACCTGCATGACCGCCCCAGCCGTGCATCAAGTAGCAGATGTTGTAGCGTGTTTCGGTGTCGTTTTCATCGTAGCCGTAGGGAAGATAGACGTATGCAGTCTTAGTAATATCGCTCTCGTCACGGACAAAGTCCTTGCTGTCATAAGTGATCTGCGTGACTGTTCCTGACTGTTCGATCGGCTGCAAATATATATCGGGAACGGCGGTACTCATACCCGTCTGGGCGATCTCCTTCACCGTATCTGAACTTACGGCGGCTTTTGGTATCGTCTGCGAGTTCGCTGTGTTTTCCTGCTGTGTTCCGCAGCCTGTCAGAAATGACATCAGTACTGTTCCAAGTAATGCAAAGCGTTTTATAACGTTCATCTCCTTCGCTCCTTTCTGAAAGATGTGTTGACCGTTTACTGCAAATTCAGACTATCTACCCATTCTGTAACTTCGGCAGTATCGTAATATTCACTGAACCGCATACCTTCGAGCCAGTTGCCCGTACCTGCCATTTCAGCAAGGTGAACACCGCTGTCGCCAATGCCGTCTGACATTGATGTGCAGAACGGGATAACGTCTTTCCCGCTGAAATCATTATCCATTACAAAATCATTGACCACCCATGAGGCTTCTCTCCACCAGAGGGGATAGCCGATCAGAACAGTATCATAGCTGTCCCAGTTCTCAACAGTCGTGGAAACAAGTTCTGTGTGACGGTTCTCGTCATTATGCTCTGTCACGACTCGGCTCTGCTCATTCGTCCAGTTGAGGTCGTCCTCTGTGTAAGTTTCCACAGGTTCGATCACAAACATATCTGCTCCAAGTGCATCGGCAACGATCTCTGCCACACCTTTGGTATGTTCCTGAGCCGAATAATAGACCACAAGAATATTACTGTCAACGGTCTCATCAGTCGTTTCTTCGGGAGCTTCGGTCACAGCATCAGTAGTTTCTGGTGTTTGCTCCGTTTCTGTCTGCGTTTCTTGTTCTGATACTGCCGTAGTCGTTTCTGTTTTTGTCGCTTGTGTTGTTTCAGCTTTTGAACCTGTTGTTACCTGACTTCCGCAGCCTGTGAGCAATCCTGCGATCATCAGGAATGGAATCATGATTTTTATTGTATGTTTCATAAGTAATACCTCCGTTTCGGTTTTCTTTACCTATATTATAACAAAACGGAGACCTCATGAGAAGTCTCCGTTTGTTTCTACATATTAACCTTTGGGTTATTACTTATTCAGCTTTTTCACCGCATTCAGGAACCGCTTCACGGTCTTGCTAGGTTTCGGTGCATGAAGCAGACCAAAGGGCATGGAATAGTCCCAGTCCACAGGCAGCGTTTTCAGCAGCGGGTGGACATTTGACCACATATCAATACACATCAGGATATGATCGCTGTTCTCGCAATCGTTGAACACCGAGAGATTGATGAAATCAAATGTCACAATGTTGATCTCAGGGTGTTCTTCCGTGAGCCATTTGCGGAGCCTGTCCGTTTCCTCGTTCCAGCCCTCACGGATCAGCATGATCGACCTGCCGTGCAGGTCTTCCACTGTCAGTCTGTCTTTTTTCGCAAGAGGATCATAGACCGATACTGCACAGCGCATCGGTACATCTGCTACGAACTGTGCCGCACACTGCCAGTGTTTCAGTGCTCGTTCATCATAAACTCCGCATACGATGTCAATGTTCTTTCCCATGTTTTTGAGTATCTCTCTTGCGTTTTCGGGAGTGTTCTCAAAGGGGACGAGCTGGAATTTGATGTCGGGGATCTCCTCTCTGATCTGCGTCCACATATCCACAATGGTCTGTCCGGGTGTCATGGTCGATGTACCGATACGAAGTACAGACGGTTGTGTGTCATCGGCTTTCTTCGCCCGCTCCACCGATTCACGGCAATAGGCGATGATATACCGCGCATCCTCATAAAACGACTGTCCTGCCTTTGTGAGCTGTAATCCTCTGTGCGTGCGTGTAAACAGACGGACACCAAGACTGTCTTCCAGCAGATTGATCTGCTTGATGACCGCAGGCGGCGAGATAAACAGTGCTTCCGCCGCTTTATTGAAGCTGCCGCTGTCTGCGACAACGATAAATGTGTCGAGCTGATGATTATACATAATAATGCTCCCTTCGTAGAGATCTGCTATATTCCATTATATCACAGCATCGACGAAAAAGCAAGCATAAACCTTTGGGTTAATGCCAAAAGACCTGTCCAAATGCATCAGACAGGTCTTTCATACATCTTATACCTTTGCAGACAGCTTTTTTGCATCGGAGGAGTTCACGATCATACCCTCATAGGAAAGTCCGTAAAGCCCTGCAAAGCGTGACATTGTATATTCTCCGGCTTCAAGCATCCACTTTTCGGGTGCTGCTCCCTGAAAGATAAAGAACAGCTTACCGCTCAGTTCTCCTTGCACGACCGGACCATAGCATCTGTCAAGCAAAGTACGCACACTGCCACAGATGTTGTGCCAGTAAAGTGGAGAGCCGATCACAAGTACATCTGCCGCCTTGATCTTTGCGATCACCTCATCAAACTGATCGTTAGGGAGTTTCTGTCCGTACACGCCGATCACATAGTCTGTCAGATTCAGTGTTTCGTAATTCTTACCATTCAGCAGTATCTTCGCAAGTCCGGCAGTATTTCCATCAGGATTCGGGCTGCCGTTGATAAATAAAATGCTCATATCATTTCTCCTTACCAGTTCTTTGTTTCCTTCTCACTGCGATTGTTATTCTTGCGTTCCTTGACCATCTTCACGAACCACTCCACCATTGCAGGATCGTAGTGGGAAAAGAACGAGCTTGTCGCAGTGTCGAGGGCGGCGATCGCTGTCATATCATCATCAGAGAGCGTGAAGTCGAAAACATCGATATTTTGTATCATTCGCTCTCTGTGTGTGGACTTCGGCAGCACAACAACACCGCGCTGAATATTCCAGCGGAGCATGACCTGTGCGGAGGTCTTGCCATATTTTTTGCCGATATTTATGAGCGTTTCATTCTCAAACAGACTGCCTCTGCCCTCGCCGAATGGCGCCCACGCCTCACACTGTACGCCGTACTTGTCCATGTACTCCTTGGCGACCTTCTGCTGATTGAGGACGTGCGTTTCCACCTGATTTACCATTGGCACGATGTTCGCAAAGCTGGCGATGTCTACCAGTCTGTCGGGATAGAAGTTGGATACGCCGATCGCACGGAGAACGCCCTCGTTGTAAAGATCCTCCAATGCACGGTATGCACCGTAATAATCGCTGAACGGCTGGTGCAGGAGCATCAGGTCGAGATAGTCGGTTTTCAGCTTTTCGAGGGAAGTGTAGACCGATTTCTTGCACTCCTCATAGCCGTAATGCTCCACCCAGACCTTAGTTGTGAGAAAAATCTTCTCACGGGGAATACCCGATTTTGTGATAGCTGCACCAACTTCTTCCTCGTTGAAATAGCTCTGTGCCGTGTCGATCAGACGATAGCCCACCGAAAGTGCATCGGTCACACACCTCTCGCACTCGTTCTTTGTCACCTGATACACGCCGTAGCCGAGCATTGGCATTTTGATCCCGTTGTTGAGCTGTACATATTCCATAGTTTACCTCCTATTAGTCATTGATATATCCCTGACTTTTCAGCCAGTTTGTTACTTCATTCAGATCGGTATTGTTTCCATTGAAACCCTCTGCGACCGTTGCTCCGTCACATTCGTCCTTCAGAAGCTCATAGCCCGAATCAACGCCGCTGCCCTGATTTGTGCAGAACGGAACAATGGTCTTTCCGCTGACATCGTATTCCTCAAAGAAAGAACCTATCGGCATCGGGGCATTGAACCACCATACGGGAAATCAGATATAGATCGTATCATACTGATCGAGATCGTCTGGAAGTCCGATCAGCTTCGGACGAGTGTTAAACAGTTCCTCCCAGAACGCACGATAAGCCGTCAGCGGATAGCTCTCGTAATATAGCCTGCTTGTCTGAATACTGTACAGATCTGCACCCGTTGCTTGCTGAAACAGTCTTGCAACGTACTCTGTGTTGCCGTAAACATTTCTGCTGTTATCCGTTCTCATACTTGCCGATGAAACAGCATCGGTCTTGTCGAGATCAACTACGTCTGCCTGAGAGAAATATACCACAAGCGACTTCGTTCCACTTTCGCCTCTGATAATTGCAATATCATTCTTGTTGCCCTTGCCGCCAAAAATGATGATAAGCGATAGGATGACAAGTATCAGCAGGACAACAAGAAGCGCTTTCAGAAGTCCCTTGACCGTCAGTTTCTTTTTTGCCTTTTCTTCCATGATAACACCTCCGATTCGTGTTCCTTGTGTATATTATACCATGAAAAGAAGGCTTTGAGAAGTTTCGATTGGTTATATGGTTTGAACCTTTGGGTTATAGCTTGCTATGCTATACTTATGGATCGTCAAAGGGCAATGCCCCGATCACGAAAACATTCCTTTTTTTATTCTGTAATTATTTTAGTCCTGAATCTCCTGCATCATAGCTGCACCGTCCTTGTATGCGGAACGCATTTCATCAGCAGCAGTATCGCTCACGCAGTCCAGTATCTTGTGGAACACTTCAATCTGCTCCTCGTTCAGTGAATTTTCAAACGGTATGCAGAGCTTGTTAAACTCATCGGAGAACTCGGCGGAGTGGATTTCACCCTGTCTGTAATTACACATCGCATCGATCATTTGTATCTGTCCTTTCGGTTTTATTGTTGTAAAGCCAACCGTCTAAACTTTACCAAATAATCGTTGATAAGGTGTTGCCTATGGCACGCCTGTTAATAACAAATTTCTTGATTTAAAAAATCAACTTGCCCTTGCTTATGAAGGCCATACCGATTACATTGACGAAAAACTAAACACCAAACGTTCTATTGACGACATATTCAAGAACGCCCAAAAAGCGTTCAACATATGGAGCAAGTGGGATCCGTCAGAAAGAATAATCCTGTATAATAAAACTTTACACATACAAAACAATCAAAGTATAATAAAAACAAAGGAGTGTGTCATCAATGGGAACGGGAAAACAATATGATGAAGAGTTTAAAAAGCAGGCAATAAAGCTCGCAAAGGAGATTGCCACCAAGGCAGCAGCTCCAGGCAGCAAACAAACGGATAAAAGAACTTGAAAAGAAAAACCGAGAGCTTGAAGAACTGAATGAATTTCTGGAGGAAACATCTGCTTTTTTCGCCGCAAACCGTCGGAAATCAGGAAAGAAGAACGGTTAAAGTTCATTTTCAAAAAGACTGATGACGGTAGGATCACAGGAAGGATCAGTTTTTACTGCAAGGCTTTGGAGGTTACAAGACAAGCATTTTACGATCATCTCAGCCATAAAAACGCCCCCTGGAAGTATCAGGTGCTTGCAGATGAAATTATGAAGATCCACGAAGAAGACCAATTTGATCTGATGCCGCTGGGGATAGCTATTGAAGATAATATGAGAGTTTCGCTCTGCTGCCATACTCTTGAAAACGCAAACAAATCATATCCTGATATAAAAGGCTGTATCATCCACAGTGTGTCATTAGACTTTGGGCTATTGGACTGCAATCAGCCTATATTCCAAAATCGTTCAAAGAAAGCCTTTAGCTTCTCAATGACTGTTTCTTTCTTCGCCTTGCGGTTGCCGCCTCCCCCGCCGAAACGGGACACGGCAGGCAGTATTTTGTCTATGTCCGTACCTGTTGTCTTGATACCGCCGTCACGGAAAGCACCTGCTACAAATGCCCTTGTTTCTTCCTCTTTGAGCTTTTCCTCGGTTATCAGAGCAACAAGCGCCTTTTCGCGCTCCTCGGCAACATAGCTGTGCCACTCGTTCATGACATCATCAACATCGTTGATGCCGTTAATGAAATTCTCGATAAGGTCTTTCTTGCTTCTCAGCTCAGGGCTGGAATCAACCGCCTTCTGAATGGTGATAAGCACTTCCTTATCCGTACAATGACTGTCGTGATACTTTGTTACAAGCATAAGAATATAGTCGATATTGATCTCTATCTGCTTGATAAGCTCTATTTCAAAGACAATATCATCGTCAATATCGGTCAGCTCACCTTTTTTACGGCGTTCAGCCCACTCGTCACGCAAGTCCTGATACCGTCCGAGGTAGTCCTGAAAATCTCTCTCCGAGATGATCTCTCTGCCCTCAAACTCATCAAAGCTCACAAGCAGATTACGCATACGCAGGATAGCGCCGAGTAGAGCTATAAACTCCTTCTGCCGTTCTTCTCCTATGATCTGCGGTTCGTCAAGCGGAAAATCTTTCAGCAGCTTGTCTATCATATCCACATAGCCGTCAACGTGCTTGCCCTTGCTGTCCTCATAGCCGTTGTAATAATCACCGAAACTCTGCAAGGTCACAATACCGCCGGCTTCTTTATCTCCAAAAAGGGAGATAGCAGCGTCCGTCCGCTTCTGCAATGCTCTGAAACATACGATATTGCCGAATGTTTTGATAGAGTTGAGTATGCGGTTAGTACGGCTGTATGCCTGTATCAGACCGTGCATTTTCAGGTTTTTATCTACCCACAGCGTATTGAGTGTAGTTGCATCAAAGCCTGTCAGGAACATATTGACTACAATCAGTAGGTCAAGCTCCTTATTCTTCATACGGAGTGAAACGTCCTTATAGTAACTTTGAAACTTGTCGCTTGACGTATCGTAATTGGTGTTGAACTGCTTGTTATAGTCACTGATAGCTTTTTCAAGGAAATCTCTTGAAGTGGAATCGAGTGCAGAAGTATCTTCGGGATTTTCTTCATCGAGGATACCGTCAGGATCTTCCTCATTCGCTCCGTAGCTGTATATTATCGCTATTTTCAAAGATTTTTCGGGGTTAGCAGTCATCTGTTTCAGGAATTCCTCATAATAGAGCTTGGCAGCCTGCACCGAGGATACCGCAAATATGGAGTTGAAACCGCTAACACGCTGTTTCTGCTTGATCTCCTGCACCTGCTCACGCTTTTTCGCATCAGCCACCTCTGAAACATTTGTCAGCACGTTATAGCTGTATGTGCGCTCAAAAGCCTTACGGTAGGTCTTTTGGTCAAAGTGGTCTAAGATATATTCGGTCACAAGTGAGATACGTTTCGGGGACATATATGCCTTTTCACGGTCAATGTCCCATACTTTGACATCTTCGATATCTTCTTCTTTGTCCATAGTTTTGATATAGTCCACACGGAACGGAAGAACATTCTTGTCATTGATAGCGTCAACGATCGTATAGGAATGAAGCTGATCTCCGAAAGCCTGTGCCGTGGTGCGTAGGTTCGGATTTTTGCTTGTACCCGAATTGATAGCAAATATAGGCGTACCTGTAAAGCCGAATAGGTGATACTTCTTGAATTTCTTGGTAATTGCCTGGTGCATATCACCAAATTGACTTCTATGACACTCATCAAAGATTATGACTACGCGCTTGTCATAGACTTCGTGGGTATTATTCTTTTTGATGAATGTAGCGAGTTTCTGAATGGTAGTGATGATGATACGGCAGTCAGGATTTTCGAGCTGTCTTTTCAGAACCGTAGTCGAGGTATTGCTGTTTGCGGCACCCTTTTCAAAGCGGTCATACTCGCGCATGGTCTGATAGTCGAGGTCTTTACGGTCAACGACAAACAGCACCTTGTCGATATATTCGAGCTTTGAAGCCAGTCGAGCCGACTTGAACGAGGTCAAGGTTTTGCCCGAACCTGTTGTATGCCAGATATATCCACCGCCTGCAACAGAGCCGTATTTCTTGTAGTTATTGGCAATTTCTATACGGTTGAGTATTCTCTCTGTTGCAACGATCTGATACGGACGCATAACGAGCAGCAGATTTTCGCTTGTGAAAATGCAGTATTTTGTCAGTATATTGAGGATAGTATGCTTTGCGAAAAAAGTCTTTGTAAAGTCCACAAGATCAGGAATGACCTTATTGCTCGCATCAGCCCAAAAGCTCGTAAACTCAAAGGAATTGCTTGTTTTGGTCTTTTTCTTAGACTTGCCCGCTTCTTTCACGGCATTGAAACGAGTAGTGTTGCTGTAATATTTCGTATTCGTACCGTTGGAAATAACAAATATCTGCACATACTCAAACAGCCCTGAGCCTGCCCAAAAGCTGTCACGCTGATAGCGGTCTATCTGGTTGAACGCTTCACGGATAGGCACACCACGTCTTTTCAGTTCGATATGCACAAGTGGAAAGCCGTTGACAAGCACCGTCACATCATAGCGATTCTGCCGTTTTCCAGTATCGACCTCATACTGATTGATAACTTGCAGATGATTGTTGTGGATATTCTTCTTGTCGATCAGCGTGATATTTTTCGACGTGCCGTCATCACGTTTCAAGACCTTTACGCTATCTTCCTGTATCGTCTTTGTTTTCTCAACGATACCTTCGTTATTATTAGCTATTACAGTATTAAGGAACAAGCTCCATTCATCGTCTGAAAACACATAATTATTCAGCTTTTCAATCTGGTGACGAAGATTATCAACTAAAGCGCTTTCATTGTGAATAGAAAGATATTCATATCCTAATTCTTCAAGGCGATGAATAAATTTCTTTTCAAGCTCAGCTTCACTTTGGTATGTATCTGCACTTCGAGGTTCAGGAGTATACTCTGTTACTACTGTATTCTCATTCGATTGGGATATAATATTAATATACGACATTATGTTCCTCCTTAAACCGACCAAGACAATTCTCTTGTTGCTGCTGTTAACTCTTCTTTTTTTCGTTTATCATCAATATTATCAAGTATTCCAACTATCAACCTTCTAAGAGATGTATACTTTTTCATTCCAACTTCTTCGTCAGTTGAACTACTATGAACAATCTCACTTAATTCGCTAAATAGCTGATAACCGTTAGCTGAGAACTCTTGTGGAATGATTGAACATTGACCATTTACTCTTGTAAGCAACTCCCGAAAGTTTAGCGTTTTTCCGTTTCTGTCCTGGTATGCGACGCCGTTATCTTTTGCGACATCAACCGTTACCATTTCATATAGCTTTCTTAAATATACCAGAGCACCTGCACCTAATTGATCATAGTAAGCCTGATCAGCCTTAATAAGTAAATCAGAATACTCCTTTTTATACTTTAGAGGTTCCGGCTCAACTTCTGATGAATATTTAAAATGCCTATGTAGTAATCTGACTTTAGCAGTAGACAATATATTCACACTTTTCTGCCCCTTAGTCATACTCATTCCTTCAACCTGAATCAAAAACCATACCGGCACAGAGGTCTTACCACAATATTGACAAGTTAACCGACAATCAATGCTTAGTAAGTCGGCGTTAATAGGCATAAAGTATAGTATTTCATCCGAATAGAATTGATGAACCTGATTACAATTATTGCACTTCTGATTAAGAAAAACTTTTCCAACTTCAATTTTATAACTTTTTCCTATTTGAGCAGAATTTTTCGGAGCAAAATTATCTACAGCAATAAATTCTTTCATAGGTTCTTTACTTAATATATCGCTTAATCGCATAGCTACCCCCATGTATTTCCTTCATAGATTTATTTTGACTATTATTATTGACACAATCAGTATGATGCTCGCTCTTTTGTTATCCATTTTATTTGCTTATCAGTCAATGGAGTTTGAGAATAAATCCACCGTTTGCAGTGTGTCACAACAGCTTTATTGACATATTTTATATCTTCTGGTCTTAACTCCGTTAGGCGGTTATAAAAGCCTCTCCTTGTATTATCATAAGGTTTCATAAACAGCACTATATTGGGTGATATAGGCATTATTACCTCGTCGAGTTTGACCGGCTGATTTGTCCCAAATAAGATAACAGGGCTATCGCTTGTAAAAAACACCTCTGAATCAGCCACACCGATCTGGAATGACATATCCTCAAAGAACCACATAACAGGGTTTAGGAGGTTTCTTTCCTCAGTATCGAGAGCCTTATATATCGGCAAGCAAGTTTGCAGTGCAAGATTTCTCGCTGATATTTCTGTTATCTGGTCTCCGAAAAACTCCAATGCCGTCTCCTGGGTGGCTTGCAACACATCGGGATTTCTAACGATCATCGTCGAGAGAAAGAATACCAATAATGCTTTTTCTTTCGGGGACAAAAAGCATAATGTGTGATAATTGGCTTCGATTCGGGATTTTGAGATGACAGAACGAAAAGTTTTGGCGAACTCTCCCTCATAGATACCAAAGCTCTTTTCTATCAGATTTCTGTATGCAAAAGCTCCCGAACTATCCCTAAACTCATAAAGGTGTTTCTGATAGCACACACTTTTTGTAGGAACAGGCACGGGAGTTTGCTTGCCCGATAAAACATCGTATTGGTATATGCGTTCTCCGTCCGAGGAAAACTGTTTCAGGTAGCACTGAGGGATATAGTGTTCATCGGTCGTAGGCTTGTTTTGTGCCATTTACTGCTCCTTAAAGGAAAGAAGTTTATCCCTATAATACTCATACTGTTTCCGTCTTGCTTCGATCTCCGCAGGCAAGCCCTCGGAAATATCATTACATAGCTTGTCAAAACGGTCAAGGATTGATACTATTCGCTTTTGTTTTTCAATTGTCGGGATAGGAATTTTATAAGTTGAAAGTTTAGCTGTATTTATAATTGGCAAGCCCCCACCATTATTGACATTATTTCTGCACCATTCGCCAAAGTTGAAAAAAAGATAAAAAACAAATTTTATATTTATCTTACTGCTATACTCTTGTTTCAATGAAAAACAGGTTATTTGTTGGTTACATACAAAATTTGTTTTAATTAATGCGTGTTCTCCAATAGTCGCAGTTGTAGACATGATCAACGAATTGGCAGGAAATATACCTGATTTTTTTACGCCTTTTCTTGCGATATGTTGTATAGAATTTGAAAGAATACGACCATTTTCTCTTATATCGTCCATGCGAAACCACGGAATGATGCCATTTTCCCAATATTCTACATTGGATTTTGATGGTGTATAGCCATTACGAATATCGAAAATCTCCTTGATTGTTCGCCATTCACACTCATTTGTCCCCCCCCTCGTGTACGTCGAAGTCTAACAGGAAGTCACGATAGTATTCATACTGCTTTTTGCGAGCTGTAAGCTCTTTTTCAAGTTCCTGCTGTAAGGCGGTTACGCTTGTACTGTATTCGTCAAGTATCTTGACAATTTCAGCCTGTACCTCCAAAGGCGGTACAGGAATTTTGAAGTCCTCTGTAACATGAAGTGAAATCTGAGGGAGAGAGCCCATTCCAGAAGCCGAATCTCTGAAATGCTGCGTATTATTCTGTAAAAAATAGTACAAATATTTTACAGTGATTTTATTTTCAGCAGTATATGCCCACATTTCATTCTTAAATGTAAAGGGCTTTTCGTAATATATGAAGTCAATAACCCCTCTTGACTGCACCAACACCGCAGGAACTCTTGTTATATTTGCATTAGGAATATCTTTTTCGTGTGCGTTGATTACTGTTTTGCCGCCTGCAAATATTCTAATTTCACCGTCAGGCGAGTCTATTTCTTTCATCTTGCCAGCAGTTATTGGTGTACCTTTCAACCTTGTGAAATAGTCCTTTATTGCAACATACTTCACTCCGTTAGGGCAAAGCTCTTTTATAAGTTGTTCAAGTTTGGTCATTGTTATCACCTATATTAAGCTAATCTCTTTTCTAATTTTCTTTTCAACTTCTCTATCATTTATAAGTTGATATAGTTTTTTTAATGTGTCTGCTGTTTCGTATAATTTGTTTTTTTCAGCCCAATCATGCACTTTTTCTTGAAATATATCAAGCGACATACAAGATTTTTGATCAAAGTTGTTATCTTTTAAGCCATTTAAAGCAATTTGCTGACGATGCATCGCTTGTAATAGTTTTTTATAAACTATAATAAATTCAGCCATATATTTGGATACAGAGCTTTTAAATATTAGTTCAACTTCAATGGCACTTTTTTCCAACTCTTCGCATTTAGTTAGAAATAAGTTTTTTTCTTCATGCGATAAAGGATTTTTCATCACATTAGCAATCATTTCTAATGAAGAGCAATTAGTCAGATAAATAAAAGGAAATTCAACATCTTGACTTAAAATAGATTCTTCCAACAAGGTTATACTATTACTATAATTTGCTAATAAATCTTTAAACAATAAAAACTTGTTGATTCTTCTGTCTAAAAGTGCTTGCCTATTACTGATTTTGACTTGTTTATGTGATTGAAAAAGTGCAATAACTGCTGCCAAAACTGTTATAACTGAGAGCCAAAATCCATAGTTTTTTAATACATCAGTCATAAATCAATCTCAGATCTCCGCAATAATGCGGTCTATCTCTGCCCTCAGCACATCTTCACGCTTGACGATCTCAGCAATCTCCGCATTCAGCACTGCAATGTCAATGACCTCTCTTGTGTCCTCTTGCTCAACATAAGTCGAAACGGACAGATTATAGTCATTCTCGGCAATTTCAGAATTAGGCACAAGACGGCAGAAGTATTCGCTGTCTGTGCGTTCGGTGAAGGCTGCCACGATCTTTGAGATATTCTCCTCGGTCAGTTTGTTGTTGTTCGTGACCTTGACGCACTCCTTTGAAGCATCAATGAAAAGTGTGCTGTTTGCGGTCTTGTTCTTTTTCAGCACCATAATACAGGTTGCGATAGAAGTGCCGTAAAACAGATTGTCAGGGAGCTGAATAATACAGTCAACAAAGTTGTTGTCGATCAGATACTTGCGTATTTTCTTTTCTGCACCGCCACGATACATCACGCCGGGAAAACATACTATAGCAGCGGCACCGTTATTCGCAAGCCACGAAAGTGAGTGCATAATGAAAGCGAGGTCAGCCTTAGACTTAGGCGCAAGCACGCCCGCAGGAGAAAAACGGGGATCGTTTATCAGCAGCGGATTGGCATCGCCCTCCCACTTGATCGAGTAGGGCGGATTTGATACAATGACCTCAAAAGGCTCATCGTCCAAATGCTGCGGCTCTGTCAGCGTATCCTCATGAGCAATGTTGAATTTGTCGTAATCAATATCGTGTAGGAACATATTGATACGGCAAAGGTTGTATGTTGTAATGTTGATCTCCTGTCCGAAAAAGCCTTGACGCACCTTGTCTTTTCCAAGAATTTTGGCGGCTTTCAGCAACAGCGAACCCGAACCACAGGCAGGATCATAGACCTTGTTGACCTCAGTTTTTCCTGCCGTTGCAAGCCGTGTGAGCAGTTCGGAAACCTCCTGCGGAGTGTAATACTCACCGCCGGACTTGCCTGCATTTGAAGCGTACATACCCATGAGATACTCATAGGCATCACCGAACGCATCAATGGAGTTCTCCTGATAATCACCGAGCTGCATAGAAGCGACACCATTCATCAGCTTTACAAGGCGTTCGTTACGCTTTGCGACAGTTCCGCCGAGCTTGTTGCTGTTCACATCGAAATCGTCGAACAACCCCTTGAAATCGTCCTCGCTCTCACAGCCCTGGGCAGAGCCTTCAATGCTGCGGAATATGCCCTCAAGTGTTTCATTGAGGTTTTCGTCCGAATCAGCCTTTGCAAGTACATTACAGAAAAGCTGTGACGGCAGAATGAAAAAGCCCTTAGTCTGCACCATATCCTCACGGGCAGCTTCCGCTTCATCGTCCGACAGCTTTGTATAATCAAAATCGGGAGTGCCTGCTTCAATCTCTCCTGCATTGATATAGTTGGTCAGATTTTCCGAGATATAGCGGTAAAACAGCATAACGAGGACATAATTCTTGAAGTCCCAGCCGTCCACACTACCACGCAGATCGTTAGCGATTCCCCATATCGTGCGGTGCAGCTCAGCACGTTCCTGCTCTTTCTTATTATCTATCATAAGTCATAACTCGCTTTCGTTTAGTATGCTATCAAATAGTTACTATCTATCCTATAATTATAGCAAAAACTGCACAATTAGTCAATCATCAAATCGAGTTTTTTCTCCGTTTTCACCGAGAAAAATACAAAAAGCGTCTCAACCCATAAGGCTAAAACGCTTCACTGTTTATCATATTTGATTATATCGGCAGGAGAACATTCCAACACATAGCAGATACGGGCGAGAATATCCAAGTCCATTTTTTCTACAACACCATTGTACCACTTGTTGATGACCTCAAAGCGAGTATTGGAGATCCTTGCAAGGTAGTTCCGTGTGATACCTTTGCTGTCCATTATCTCTTTCAGGTGTATGCTGATCTTACCATATTCCTTTATTGTAATGACGTAATGACCGATTTAGAGCCGTCCATAACATCACCCCTCAATAATATTCTATCTTGATTGTTACCTCTTGACAATATACATATTCAATGCTACTATGTATATAGTATTATATGAAGGAATTAAGTTATGAACATCTACACTGTCAGCTTTTTCGGGCATAGATACATAGAGCGTGGAACGGAGATAGAAGAACGCCTTGACAAGCTCCTGCATGACCTGATAACGCAGAAAGAGTATGTTGACTTCCTGATCGGATGGAACGGAAATTTTGATTTGCTTGCTTCTGCTGCCATTAAGCGAGCTGTCCACAGTTACAATTACGGCAATACCCATTTTACACTTGTCCTGCCATATATGAAAGCGGAGTACCGTGCCAACGAAAAAGAGTACCTTGACTATTATGATGAAGTTGAGGTGTGTGCCGAATCGTCCGAAGCACACCCTAAGTCCGCTATCCAAGTCCGAAATCGGAGCATGATAGACCGTGCCGACCTTGTGATATGCTGTATTCAGCACAAAAGCGGCGGAGCATACCGCACGATACAATACGCTGAGAAACAGGGCAAGAAGATAGTGAACCTTGCAGACGAAAACTGAATAAGCATCTGAAAAGAAAAAAGTCAGGGCTATGCCTTCCGTACACATATGGTTACGGAGAGCATAGCCTTTATATTATACCGAAATATAGCTGTTTGCTATCACATAAAATCCGTTCTGCCATTTTGAGCGGAGGCAGTTTATAACCCATGATCCTACAAAGTAATAAGCTACATAATAAACGTTTTTATCATTCAAAGTTTACCAATATTATCCTCAATACCGCAATATCGACTATACATACCGTAACTTTTCGTTTAGTGGGAGTGCCGCAATTTGCACACCTGGGTTTATACCGTATTACAGTGGATACAAAAATCTCAAACTTCTTGCGGGGCTGAACAACAAGATCGGCAAAGATGAGATAAAAAGCAGTATGAAACAGGTGGGACTTGATCCCGAACTAAAGCGACACGTCCGCAAATACAGCCTAGGTATGCGGCAGCGTTTGGGACTTGCACAAGCCATTATGGAAAATCCGAAGATACTCATTCTTGACGAGCCTTTCAATGGTCTTGACAAGGACGGCGTAAAAGAAATGCGTGAGTACCTACTTTCATACAAGGAGCAGGGCAAGACTATTCTTATATGCTCACACTCTGCGGAGGACATCTCAGTGCTGTGCAATACTGTACACGAAATGGATAAGGGTGTGATAAGTGAGAACACGTTTTGACATAGGGGGTATCTCACAGTGCGACGGCGAAAACGCACATTTTACCCTAGTATCAAAATCTAACTTTTTGTACAAAACAATGAAAAGACTCTATACCTCTTGACAAATGTATCAAGATGCGATACCATAAGAATGGAGAATAATAAAAACTCGTAAAGATTTAAACGTCTTTGCGAGTTTTTTGTTTTGTATAAATATTTTGCCGCAAGCAAAAATGGTGAATCAAAAATAGAAACTTGAAAATAGAATAGGAGGTCTGGTAGCGTGAAAAAACTCATCACTCGATCCTGTGAGGATATCATGACCACTGTGTATAAGCCTGTTGAGTTCGTTATAGACGGCTTGATCGCACAAGGTCTATACATTTTAGCAGGAGCACCAAAGGTCGGAAAGTCTTGGCTGGCACTGGATATGTGCCTGTCAATAGCGAAAGGAGAAAGTGTTTTAGGTCAGAAAACATTGCAGGGCACGGCATTGTATTTGTGTTTAGAGGATAGCTATGTTCGTATTCAAAATCGGTTGTATGAAATAACTGATGTGCCAACTGAAAATTTGTACTTCTCTGTTATGTCTGAATCTATCGGCAACGGACTTGAAGAACAAATCGAAAGTTTTAAAATTGAACATTGCGGTCTAAAAATTGTGTTCATTGACACTCTGCAAATGGTTCGCAGCGATACTGATTCAAGCTATGGTTCAGATTACAAAGAGCTGTCTGTGCTGAAAGCACTTGCTGACAAACTTGAAATCGCAATAATAGTTGTACATCACACTAGAAAATGCAAAGATATCGACCC
>NZ_JBCPGA010000046.1:0-18499 GCF_040914135.1 Ruminococcus sp. RTP21204st1_B2_RTP21204_210225
CGATCTTTTCGTGTTTTCTAATGTGCTGTCTTAAATCAGCTTATCTATTATATCATATTAGCTAAGCTTTGTCAAGACTTTTCTTTGTGAATTCTTTATGAATTCGTTTGAACTCTTTTGCAAAGTTCTCTTTGAACTACTCCTCAGGTCTCTTCTGTTCTCCCGAACCTTTTACCTTCGTTTCGCTTCTTTCTTTATCGCTCTCTCTCGAAGCGACTTGTTTATTTTATCACTTTTATGCCTTTTTGTCAAGCGTTTTGTACCGTTTCTATGTTTTTTATAGATATTTTCATTATTTTGCACAGAAACAGTACAAAACTTACACAATATTGACGATCAGAAGAACGTCGAATATATCTTTGACTCGCCTACACTATAAACTACCCCGTCATCGAACGCAAATACAACTGTTAAAGTAAAAGTACCCTTGCTGTCTGTAAAAGCTCCGTTCTGAGAATGTACAGTAAGCGTTCTGCATTCATTAGTATAATTAACACCGAATGTCTTATTCACTTCCTCTATAGTCGATCCAGTCTTTATTCCGCCTATAGAGAACTCAGGACAGTTATCCAAAAACAATCCCATGACATCACAATCGCTTGCTTTCGCTTCCTCATAAGTGTTATTGTCAATTGTCATGCTTCCTGAATATCCTGTTGCACCATTACTGAAAAAAGTTTCCATATCATCTTCCGCTATCACATAATTTTTCGGGTCAACGCTCTCAGAATAACCACTTAGACCTGCCGCCCAAAGACCCATATCCGCTACATCACTATACTTTGCAGGGAATGCAAATGCCCTGCCCTTTAATGTCATATCAAAAAGCCTTTCGTCCTGCACATATATCTCAGGGTATACAGGGTCTTTTTCATCGAACTCTATAGGGTCTTCCGTTTCATTTTTGGACGATGTGGTCTCCGATTTGCTGTCGTTTGCATTACTATCTGTATTTTCTGTATTACTATTGTCTGAAATAATTCCGCCATTGTTGTCACTTATGCGGTCATTGTCTGTTATGTGCGTATTTCCACCCGTATTGTTGTTTGTATTATGCGTATCGTCTGTCTTGCTGTTGTCGATCTTTGAATCATGTGTACTGTCGGCAATGCTGTCCTCTGTTTCGCCACCAGCTACTGTCTGATTTCCGTCAGAGCCGTTCCCATTTCTATTTATAAGGTCAGGCGACCAACTGTCATTGTACTGCACTGATGAACTGCCGCTTGTCTTTATGCTGTTTTTATCAGTTTTGCTGTCGGATAAAAACAGACCTGCTCCAACTGCCACGCACAGTGCCGCCGCACATACTCCGCCTATCCACATAGGTTTCCTGCTTACCGCCGCAGTATTTTTGAGCTTATTTTTCAGCTCCTCGACCTGCTCTTCATCAGGCTCTATCTGCTCTTTCATGCCTCTGAAAAATTCCTTATTCATAGAAATATCCTCCTTTCAGCTTTTCTTTCAACATTTCTCTTGCCCTTGTAAGCTGCATTCTCACCGTTCCACTGCGTACTTTCATTATCTTTGCTATCTCATCAGTAGACACCTCTTCAAAATAGTAAAGATAGACCACCATTCTGTATTTTTCAGGCAGTTCTGTTACAGCGCAGAAAACATCATTTTCCTCACGGCTTCTGAAAAAGCTTACCTCTTCCTTTCTTTCTTCAAGGGGAACTGTACGCCTGCGCCAGCTTGACAATGTTATCTTTTTGCACTGATTGAGAGTAGTCCTGATAAGCCAGAACTTCTCCTCATCATTGTCCTTGACTGTTATCCCCTTTCGATAAGCTGCAAGAAACACTTCCTGAAAAACATCGTCTGCATCTGCTTTTGAGCCAAGACGTGCTATAGCGATTCCATAAACGGTACTTTTATATTTATCTATAAGCCTGTCTATCTCTGAAGGCGTATTTTTCAAATTGACGTCCATTTGATCACCCCTTTATAATAAATACTTTTTCTCTCCCGAAATGTCACAAAATATAAAAATTTTTTTCAAAAGCCGCCTGAGCATATGCCCAGACGGCTCCACTTTCTTTAGAACAATCCCTGCTCCTCTGCAGCAGACGGCACATATTCCTCGTTCTCGATTATATAGTCCACCACTCTGCAATAGAAATCTGTAGGATTCATCTGAATTTTCGATTTTATATAATTTGCCTGCTCCTGATCAGGTGCGTAAAGAGTTATGTCCATAAGCACCATATCATCGTCACAGCAACGGCAATGCACGTTATAACCACGCTTTGCAGGCTTTATATCAAAGCTTACGTCACGATCGTTTTTAAGCTTGACGAACAGTCTTAGACCTGCCGCATATATCTTATCTCTAAAACTTTTCGGCACAAGTTTTTTGAATTTCTCAGCGCCCTCAATGCCCTTTTCAGTGAGCCGATAGTAATTCGTGCCTTCTATTTCCGCAAGCTCCAGCGTGCCGTTTTCCAACATTCTGCTGACAGCTTCCGTATATACAAAATAATTCACAACGCCTTCGCCCGTGGCTATCTCAGTAAGCTGATTAGGCGTACAAAGCTGATTTATCTGACCGAGAAAATAAGCCAGAAGTATTTGAACCTCATACACGTCGGAAATGTTCTTCATGTTCTCTGATATATGAGCCTCAGGATTTTGTACCAAGCTATCAATCCTCCTTTGGAAATTTCTCTAAAAATTTGGGTATTCAAGCATATGATTGAGCAAAGCTATATTAACAGCCGCCTCAACACATGGCACAGCCCTTGGAACAACACAAGGGTCGTGTCTGCCCTTTACTTCGAGAGTTTCATTTTTCATAGCTGAATAGTCCACAGTTGCCTGCGGTCTTGCTATTGACGGAGTAGGCTTGAAAGCAACTCTAAGTGTGATAGGCATACCAGAAGCTATTCCGCCCAGTATTCCGCCGTGATTGTTTGTCTTTGTCACAACGTGACCCTTATCATTTACATAGAACTCATCATTGTTCTCCGAACCTGTCATTTCCGCCACCTTAAAGCCTGCACCAAACTCCAGACCCTTTACCGCAGGGATACCGAAAATAAGCTGAGCTATAGAGTTTTCAAGTCCGTCAAAGATAGGCGAGCCGATACCGGCTGGAACATTGATAGCGATACATTCTATAATTCCGCCAACACTGTCCTTATCCTTTCTTGCCTTGTCTATCTCCTTTATCATTTCGTTGCCCTGAACGTCGATAATAGTCGGAAACTCTTTCTCACGAACTTCCCTTATCATATCCTTAGTGGTATTGATAGGGTCAAAAGCCTTATCCTTTATGCCATGGATTTCTGCGATATGAGCGCCCACATAGATACCTCTTTTTTCAAGTATCTGACCTGCCACTGCTCCTGCAAAGCATAGGGGCGCAGTAAGTCTGCCTGAAAAATGTCCGCCGCCTCTTACATCATTGAAGCCTCTGTATCTCAATGCGCCTGTATAATCAGCGTGACCTGGTCTTGCAAGCCTTGAAAGATTTGAATAATCCTGTGAATGCTGGTCTGTATTGGCTATAAGCGCACAAAGAGGAGTACCCATAGTCTTGCCGTTGAAATAGCCAGACATTATCTGCGGCATATCCTTTTCTTTTCTCTGTGTAGAGGTCTTGTTCTGCTTAGGCGCTCTTCTTGCCATAAATTGATATATCTTGTCAAGGTCGATGCTCTCCCCCGGCGGTACATTATCCATAACAACGCCTATTGCAGGGCCGTGGCTCTCACCGAAAACGGTAAAGCCTATATTGTTGTTCCATGTTGATGACATTTTACTTCCTCCTGTCAGCTTATAAAGCCTGTATAAATAACGGCAGATACCCGCCAGATCAGTACAAATTTTTGTACTAGCCCACGTTAAGGCTCACGGCTTATCTCTCCTCCGATGCTCTCATATACCTCAAAGAAATCGGGATATGACTTGCTGACGCACTCCGCACCGTTTATCTTCAGTGGTGAAGTACATCTTGTGGCAGCCACCGCCATTGACATTGCGATCCTGTGGTCGTTGAAGCTGTCAACTTCTCCGCCATTCAGTGAGCCAACGCCCTCTATCTCCAATCCGTCCTCAAGCTCAGTTACCTTTCCGCCAATTGCGTTAAGGCACTGTGAGATAGCCGAAAGCCTGTCGCACTCCTTTATCCTAAGACGTGCGGCATTTCGTATATAGCTTTTTCCCTCGCAGAAGCTTCCAAGTACTGTAAGAACAGGTACAAGGTCGGGTATATCCGAACAGTCGAGGTCAAAAGGCTGCAAACCGCCATTTTTATTATACACTATTTTCTCGCATATTTCAACAATTTTTTTATCTCCCTGAAAAGATTTTTCAGAAAGCCCTGCGATATCAATATCACTGCCCAAAGAATTTGCCACCTTGAAGAAAGCCGCCTGAGAATAATCCCCCTCAACTCTGCCGCTGAAAGGCATATAACGCTGACCGCCCTTTACAAAATATCCATTCTCTGTTTCCTCCACCTGACAGCCATGCTCTCTCAAAGTGCCTAGAGTTATGTCAACATATGGCTTTGACTCCAAATGAGAAGTGAGTATTATCTCACTGTCCTCCTCAAGAAGCGGCAGAGCAAACAGAAGCCCTGTGATAAACTGTGAGGATATTCCACCGTCAACATAGAACTTGCCCCCTGTGAGCTTTCCATTAGTGGAAAAAGGCATAGTGTTGTTGTATTCAAAGCTTACGCCATGCTTTGGAAACTCATCAAGATATGGTGTGATAGGTCTTTGCGGAAGCCTGCCCCTGCCGGTGAACTGAGTATCCACCCCAAGCGCACAAGCAACAGGTATGAGAAATCTCAGCGTTGAGCCGCTCTCACAGCAATCCAAAAATGCGCTCTCAGGAATATCCTTTATGCCCTCTATCACAGCCTTATCGCCGTCAAAATCTATTTTCGCCCCAAGCGCCCTCATGCAATCCATAGTCGCAAGGATATCCACCGAGGGATAAAGATTTGTTATCTCAGAAACGCCGTTTGACAGCGCCGCCGCTATCACCATTCTGTGTGCAACGCTTTTTGAGGGCGGAACTGTCACCTGTCCGCTGAGTTTTTTCGGAAATACAGTTATGTTCATCGCTATCCTCCGTTACATCTCTGTGATTATTTCAGCTATCTGCTCCTCGGATATCTCTTTGCCGTACTGATTTTCACCGAAGCACATCATCTCGCCTATTTCTTTTTGGAAAACAAATCTCAGCTTTCCGTCACGGACCTTTTTATCTGTATAAAGCTTTTTCACAAGAGCCTTTCTGTCAATATAGTCAGGTATTTTTGTAGGAAGCTTTGCCCTTTCAAGAAGCTTTTCCACACGCTGTTCATTTTCATGGGATATAAAGCCAAGCTTCTCGCCCAATCTTGCCTGTGCCACCATACCGATAGCTACAGCTTCTCCATGATATAGTCTATAATCAGACACAGTTTCGATAGCTCTGCCGACAGTGTGACCGAGATTAAGCACCTCTCTCAGACCCGACTCTCTCTCGTCTTTCATTACCACTTTATACTTGACTTCGCAGTTTTTCTTTGCGATATACTCGCAGGCTTCACCGTCACATTCAAGCACCTTTTCCACGTTTTTTTCAAGATACTCAAACAGCTCCTTATCACCAAGACAGCCGTGCTTTATAGTTTCCGCAAGACCGCTTGAAAGCTGTTTTTCAGGCAGAGTTTTCCATGTGTCTATGTCGAGATAAACTTTCTTGGGCTGATTGAACAGACCGATCAGATTTGTAGCAAGGGGCGTATCAACGGCAGTTTTTCCACCCACAGAAGCGTCAGCCGCCGCAAGGAGCGTTGTGGCATAATTCACAAAAGGCACTCCTCTGCCAAATGTTCCTGCAACAAAGCCTGCCAGGTCTGTGACAACTCCGCCGCCAACGGCTACCACACAGCAGTCACGGCGAAAGCCTTTTTCAAGCATAGAGTCCTCAACAAACTCTTTCATCTGCCTGGTTTTGGACTTTTCTCCCTCAGGTATCACAAAAAGCTCAGCTTTCAGGCCTGCGGCGTTGAGCCTGTCATAAATATCTCTGCCATAGAGATCCACAACGATAGAATCCGTCACAACGGCAAATTTCTTTATCTTTCCCACAAGACCGCCTTTAAGATCGCTGACCAGCGTATCCTGCAATTTTCTGCCTATTTCTATATCATAAGAATCGTCCACGACCCTTTTAAGCTCGCAGTTGAATTTCATTAATATCAAAACCTTTCAGTACGATTTTTTACACAGCTATCATAAAAGCCTAATTGCCGTCTGAGCATTTCTCGGCGTCTATCGCAAGTGCAATGAGCAATCCTGCCAAAGCATTGCTATCGTCATAAACGTCTATGACATAGGTATCAGTAAGGTGCAAAAGCTCCTTTGACACATACATTATCTGTTCAGCACCGCTATAAACGGAATAGTCCCAGCCGAAAATATCACCATCCACTCTCCAGCCGCAGAAATCTATATGGAACTTTGGCTTGAAAAATGTGAACTCTTTCTTTATACAGCCCATATACTCTCCGCCTATGTATATCTCAAAGGTAGGGAAAATTTTCAGCACCTTTTCTTTCAGCACGCCGACCTTGTTTCCCATGTTGTCGTATATCTCCAGCAAGTGACCCCATGCGAGTCTGCCTTTTACGCTGAAAACTGCGTTACCATATTCGTCGCACACATCATAGCTGTCAAACCATGAAAAAAGCCTTTGTTTAAGCACAAGTTTCATCGTTCTTCCTCCTTTGTACTTTATCCATTTACAGTTCTAAAACATTATACCACATAACTGAATATTTGTAAAGAAAAAGAGGTGCGAAAACACCTCTTTTTCAATGTCTTGTTTATTCGTTTACATCAAGAGGCTTGCCCATGAACTCGGAAAGTGCCTTAACTTTCTTCATTGTTTCAGCGAACTGTGCAGGAGTAAGTGACTGCGCACCATCGCTCCATGCGTTCTTAGGGTCATTGTGTACCTCTATCTCAAGTGCGTCACAGCCTGCTGTTACAGCGCAAAGTGCCATTGGCTCAACAAGTGAAGCGATACCTGTAGCGTGGCTAGGGTCGACAGTGATAGGAAGGTGTGTTTTCTGCTGGAGCAGAGGAACGGCTGAAAGATCGAGAGTATTTCTTGTGGCAGGCTCGAATGTACGGATACCTCTCTCACAGAGGATAACGTTCTGATTGCCCTCAGACATTATGTACTCAGCGGACATGAGAAGCTCCTGAAGAGTTGATGAAAGTCCTCTCTTGAGAAGAACTGGCTTGTCGCTTCTGCCGAGAGCCTTGAGAAGTGTGAAATTCTGCATATTTCTTGCTCCTACCTGAACAACGTCAACGTCAGCAAAGCAGTCAAGATCAGAAAGATCCATGATCTCAGTAACGATAGGCAGACCTGTTATCTTTCTAGCCTGAATAAGAAGGTCGATGCCCTCCTTGCCAAGACCCTGGAATGAATATGGTGAAGTTCTTGGCTTGAATGCGCCACCTCTGAGCATTGTTGCACCTGCTTCCTTTACAGCGATAGCAGTTGTGATTATCTGCTCCTCAGTTTCAACAGAGCAAGGACCCGCAATGACCTGAAGCTTTCCGCCGCCTATCTTTCTGCCTGCAACGTCGATAACAGTATTATCAGGGTGGAACTTTCTGTTAGCATTCTTGTAAGGCTCCTGAACACGCTGTACATTTTCAACACATTCCTTAGCCTGAACTGCTTCTATATCGATCTGAGTTGTGTCGCCAATAAGACCGATAACATTTGAATGAACGCCCTCTACCAGATTCGTCGATACGTGGAACTGGTCGAGCCAGTTCAAAAGCTCTTCTACCTGTTTTTCCTGTGAATTGTTTTTCAATACGATGATCATGTTACTTTCCTCCGAAAATCAAATTTGTATAGGCAATAAAAACAGCCGTGACATTCTTTTACAAGAAAGCCACGGCTTATAATAAACGCATATATAAAAACAGAAACTTCTCTATACGCCTATTCTGATCTCGTCGCTTTCTTCACACGCCAAAAAAACTCGAAGCCATAAAAGTAGCTCAAGCTCATAAAGAAGTATGTAAAGACTGCAGACATGATAACAGTAGACATATTCTGTTTTTTCCTTTCGATTTATTTGTTATTGCTAACCACGATTATTATACTCTCACAGGCAGGGCTTGTCAATAGTCCTGCCGAGAGTTTACATTTTTTTAACGTTTGAAAAACACTTTATTCTTCACTTTTTACCTTATAGCTTTCCACAAGATGATAGACCTTGATATCCACAAGAGCGTCAAGAACGATACCCTCAGCGGTATAATCCTCGCTGAATATCCTGCCCTCCTGCCTTATGGTGTTCACAAGACCCGCCTTGTCAAAAGGCAGAAGAAGCCTGCATCTTACGCTGTTTTCGGGTAACGCCTTTTGTATAGCCGCAAGCAGGCTGTCAATGCCTGTGCCGTTTTTGGCGGATATCTTCACCGCTTCACCTGATGTGTCAAGCTCGTTTATATAAGGCACTTTGTCGCACTTGTTGAACACTGTCACCACAGGTATACCCTCACAGCCAAGCTCTTTGAGCAGCTCAAGGGTAACTTTTGCCTGCTCCTCGCAGTCATCAGCCGAGGCGTCGCACACATGGATTATAACGTCCGCACTTGCCGCCTCTTCAAGAGTGGATTTGAAAGCTTCCACAAGCTGATGCGGCAGACGTCTGATAAGTCCTACCGTGTCAATAAGCGTCACCGACCTGCCGTCAGGAAGCTCTATAGCCCTTGATGTTGTTTCCAAAGTCGCAAAAAGCTTGTTCTCTGCAAGCACGCCCGCTTCTGTAAGATAATTAAGCAGTGTGGATTTGCCCACGTTTGTATAGCCCACTATCGCCGCTGTGAGAACACCATCTTTCTTGCGACGTTTTCTCATAAGCCCACGACGCTTCTCTATCTCCTTAAGCTCGTCTGAAAGTGCCGCAATGCGTGTTCTGATGTGTCGCTTGTCAGTTTCAAGCTTCGACTCACCAGGACCTCTTGTGCCGATACCACCGCCAAGACGTGACATATTAGTTCCCATGCCTGCAAGCCTTGGAAGTCTGTATTTGTTCTGTGCTATCTCTACCTGCAATCTGCCCTCACGAGTAGTCGCACGCTGAGCAAAGATATCCAGTATGAGCATAGTTCTGTCGATAGTGAAAACACCACACACGTCCTCGATATTTCTTATCTGTGTGGCTGTCAGTTCGCAGTCGAAAACTATCCTGTCAATATTTTCATTTCTGCATATCTCAGCCATTTCTTCAAGCCTGCCTGAGCCTATGCAGGTACCGCTGTCAAAGGACGGCCTTTTCTGTGTCACTCTCGCTATCACCTCGCCGCCTGCTGTTTCTGTCAGTTCTTCAAGTTCATCAAGAGAAAGCTCCACATCATACGAACCTGTGTCCACTGCCGCAAGCAGCACACGGTCTTTCTTTATTGTGTTGTCAAACATTTCTGCCATATTAATCACTCCTAATGTCTGTTATCAAGCCGCTCTTCGGCTTTTTCAGGCATAAAAAAACACACCCTCAGGCGTGTAACCAAAACGTTATACGGAAGAGTCGGAGCGGCTCGTGCCAATGCACCTGCCTGATATTCGGTTTAATAGTTTCTCACCCATATTCTTGTAATTCTCATGTCATCCGACGCTCCTTTCGTAAAATATGTTTTATTATATCACAGCCATGATATTTTGTCAAGCATAAAAACAAAAAGCAGGCTGCCTTTTTCAGACAGCCTGCAAATGTTATTCATAATCGCTTTTAAGTATGCTCCTCTTATGCTTTTTCTCCTCATAAAGCAGGATATCAGCATGGCTGAGAAGCTCTCCTATCTCAAGCGTGGCACTGCATACGAACGGATAAACGCCTACGCTCGTATGGATTATATATGGCTTATCGGCGGCATATTTAATATTGTATTCTCTTGTGACCGCTTCTATATGGTTTCTCATTGACGGGATATCTATTGCGTTATCAAGAAAAGCGCATACAACGAACTCATCGCCACCTATACGACCCACTATCTCACTGTTGCCAAAAGAGTGTTTAAGTATCTTTGCCGCAGATAGTATAGCAAAGTCGCCCTCCTCGTGACCAAACTTATCATTTATGGTTTTCAGACAGTCAAGGTCGGCAAAGACCATGATAGCCTTTTCACCCTCGTTTTTGTCATTGCTGAGTCTTTTACGAAGCTCCTCAAAAAATCCCCTTCGATTGTAGCAACCCGTCAAAGCGTCCTGCCTTGAAAGATCTCGAAGAAGCTCATTGTTCTCCTTGATCTCGATAAGGCTCTTTTTAAGCTGCTTCTGGGTAACAGCCTGCTGCTTCATCAAGGTTATTATTTTAAGTGCCGCACAAAGTTGAACTGTCACAGACTGCAAATAATTAAAATACTCATGCTTTATCTCACACATCAGTATTCCGTAATGCTCCTCGTTAGAGAACAATGGTGATACCACTAATGTATAACGTCTGTCTGTTGGCAGATACTTATTCGACAACAGCTCTGTATACTTTACAGCCTGCTCTTCATGTGGGAGCTGGATAGCGTCAGAACCATTGTGATAGGCTTTGAGATACATATATTCCGGCGGTTGCCACTTATCTGTACCAAAGTGAATAATGGCAGGCTCGAAGCTGAACAGAAAGCTTGATTCCATATGAAGCCTCATAAGCTTATCCACAACGGTCTCATATGCTCTGTCATCATAAGCTTCAAACACAAGCATATCCCTTGTGATAGAGTTTGCCTGCCATGCAAGGAACTCATTATCCTCAAGCTTTTCCTTACAGTAATTCGCATTGCGTTCTGCCAGTATCTTGTATATCTGAATAAAAGTCTGATTTAACTTCAAATGCTTCTCCACGTTATCAAAACGAGAGATAAGCTTTTGCTGAATATACTCAACAGAAGCATAAAGCTCATCAACGTTCACAAACCTAAAAAATTCTTCACTGGCAAGAGTTGAGATCATTTCTAATACTTTATCTTTTTTGACCTCATTATCAAGATTTTCCTCACGGGCATAATCATCAAGAGCATATATTATCTTGACATAATTTTCTCGCATTTTCGCAGTTGTTTCACTTGCACTGTATTTATTGAACAAAAACTGGCTCATTCTTCTTGCAAACGCTTCCGGATCATCTGATATGCGACCAAAAGATATGGTCTTTAATTTTGAGTTGCCCTGACAGCCGCAGGAATTTCTTCTTACCATTCCCGAAGAGATCTTATCGTTGTTTATAGCCTTATTTATAACATAGTTCACAGCCTCCTGAACGGCATGATAGCCAAGCTCAGAAGGGTCAGCCTTGACAGTCGTCAAATGCGGATTAAGCTCCTCAGCCACTGGATCGTCATCAAAGCCTGTCACAAGGATATCCTTACCAGGACGTATCCCACGCTCTTCCATAGCCTTATAGCCTGCAATTGCCATCTGGTCGTTTGCAAAAACGATAGCATCAAGTTCCGGATTATCGTCAATAAGCTTTCCGACTTCGTCAACACAGAATTTCGAAAAATTACCATATGCAACACGCTTTTCGTCATAGATGATACCATTTTCCTCAAGAGTCTCCTTGTAAACGTCAAGTCTTTCAAGGGCATCATCACTTGTTTTAGGTCCGCTTACCATACCTATCTTTTTACAGCCATGCACCTTTATAAGATGTTCTATAGCCTCCTTCATTCCCGTTCTGTTGTCGAGCATGATACAAGGATAACCATCAATACGTGCCGTTATAGTTATAACAGGCGTTCCAGCAAATTTTTTCAGAAACTGAACCTTATGCTCGTTGTCAAGATATGTTCCAAGTGTGCCGATAAGCACAAGCAGAACGTCGAACTTATTTGCCGCCGCCATATCGAACAAAGTATTATACTGATACTCATACACCGTTCTCAGCTTATCGGCATAGATCCCATCTATATATCTGCCTGGAAAAATAACGAGGTCAGCGTCGCACTGCTCTGCGCCTATCATTGCGCCCTCTGCAACAGCATCGTCAAAATCATCTTCAAGGTGGCTCACCAAAAGTCCTATTTTTATACGTCTGCGTTTAGCAGTATCATTCATCATCTCATGATCCTCCGTACAAATCAGCCGTGCTGCTTCAGACGATCTAAAGCAGCGTCACACAAGACACGCCTATGGGCTTTGCCTTATTTGTTTATCTTGATATCTTTCTTACAATCGACTACTGAAAGCGTACCATTCGGACTTCCAAGCCACCAGCCATCGCCTGTAAGGAACATTACGTCGAACTGACAGCTTTGTGCTGTCACGTCACCTTTACCGGTTTTATCTCCAATGCCTGAGACAGAACCGCCCTCGCAATAAAGCTTAAAGACAGTATTTTTAAGCTCACAATCCAGCTCGCCGTCCCTTGTTCCCACACAGTTGAGAGTTCTTCCCTTCATGGAAATGTTGAGCCTGCCATCAAGAATACATATCCTTCCAGTCCCGTTACTCATAACTCCCACTGCAGTCAGGTTATTTCCAGAAAGCTCACAACTCATGTTATAGTCTGAAATGCTTATATCAGCACTGCCCTTTACAGCACCAACGCCCACTGACATTCCTGCCGCAAGCTTTAGCCTGCAGCCACAGTTTGATATAGTCACATCTGCGTCGCCGTCGATGCTTCCAATACCAACGCACCTATCGCCACTGCAATTTACAGCTATATCACCGCCTGCAATGACAATACCATCTTTGCAGCCTCCTCCGCCTATTCCGACGCACTTGTCGCCATTTGCAGTTATATCAAGAATACCTGTCATTGCGACAGTTATCCTTCCGCAAGGCTGCTTGCTGTCAGTGCCTATTGCATAGCAATCCTTCGACTCTGATCTGACATAAAGCTCACCTGAGCCTACAAGCTCTAACGACGATCCCTCAGGAACATAAATACCTCTGCCGTCTATACGATCTTCACCGCTGCACACTATCCTGACTCTCGAACCGGTGCCTAGCTTTATGATTGGCAGATCCTCATATATAGTGAGCCATGCGTTTTTCAAGTGAATGACGCAATCAACACCATTACCAATTGTCACGGACAAAGGCACTGCACGATCGTCCTCAGCCTTTCCCGAAAGAGTAAATGTACCTGTGCCGAGAAAAATGTCAGAATATCTTTTTTTATACATCTCAGCAAGGTCGATAACGTCATTATCCTCAGCGTGATAGACCTTTTTATCATTATCTCCAGCCTCGATACTGTAAGCCACTATCTCCTCACGGATATTTTCCGAGATATCATGGATAAGCACAGGCTTCGGCTTAGAAACATAATAACCCTGAATAAGATCGACGCCGAAATATATCATGGTTTTAAGTTCTTCGCTTGTTTCAACGCCCTCTGCAAGTGCGGTATATCCGCTTGAATGGAAATATTCCACCATTTTTGAAACTATCTTCTGAGCCTTAGAATTCTGGTCAATACCGGAAATGAGAGAACGGTCTATCTTTACCACCTCAGGATCATATCGCAGAAGATTCGATGTATTTGAATAGCCTGTGCCGTAATCGTCAATAGCAAGGCTCATATTGTTCTTTTCAAGACGCACCCTTATTCTATCGAGGTCGTCCTCGCTGATCTCTGTCTGCTCTGTCATTTCGATAACGACCTTTTCAAGAAGTTCGCCATAATCATTGACGATCGCATAAAAATCCTTATCGTCAAGAGCATGAGATGATATTGAATTTATATACAGCCTGCGGTTTTCAAAATCGAGCTGATGCTTGCTGAGATATTTAAGAGTATTTTTCAGTGTAGCTTTCTCTATATCGTAAAGTCTGCCGAAATTTTTAGCACAGTTGAGTATCTGAAGCGGATTGAGTGCTATATTTCCCTTTGTTCTCATAAGCGCTTCGTAAGCGACTATCTCGCCTGTTGAAGAACTAACGATAGGCTGAAAATGATATGTAAACAGATTTTTATCAAGAAGCTCTGAAAAAGCCCTGATATTCTCGATATCACTCTTCTGCTTTGCATATTTTTCAGGATCAAAGCAACAAATACTGCCTGCACCCTTTGCCTTAGCTTCATAAAGTGCAAAGCCTGCTGCGTGCATGAGTCTTGCTGGCACTTCAAAGCCGCTGCTTATGCCTGCCGTCACAGACAGCGAATGATTTGAAGACGATCTCACTCCAAATTCATCTGGCAGGCAACACTCCTTCACCGCTTTACGTATATTGTCAGCAAACTCCTCAGGCTTACCTACAAAGCGTGGAACATATATCCAAAACTGACCGTCTGAATTGAATGCCGTCACAGTATTTTCAGGCAAAACCGCAACAGCCGCCTTAAGTGCCTCCCCTATGCAGTAGTCTGAATCCAAAAGCTTCCCTGCTCCATCAAATCTTACAAGAGCAAGCAATGATGAGCGTGTCATTCCATCAAGAAGTCTTACAAGCTCTGATTGTGGTATAATGTCGAGCCCTTCAAAAACACTTTTTGACATATATTCTTTCGACAGATACACTATTCCGGCGGTAATGCCACTTGGAGTGTCAAGAAGTTCTATACACAACGGCAGACCAAGATCTCGTCCTCCGCCGTTCAATGCAACTATATCTCTGAACTTGTCATAATCTGTGTTCTCTCTAAGTCCCATAAGAGCACGACAGTTTTCATCGGCATAAAACTCTCCGCTTTTCTCGTCCATAACAAACCCGCCGATATTGTGCCATATTGAACAAACCTTTCCCCAGACAGCACCAAAATAGCTTTGCCACAATTTATTTTCCATATCCATGATCTTCACCATGCCTGAATATACGACAGTGTTCAGACAACCCTTCCTTTGGAGATTTGTTAATTTTTTATATTTTTATAACTAATTATTTATCAAGCCTATTATAACATAATCCCGATAAAATTACAATAGCGACTAAGGAAAAGATGTTACAAAATCGTGCATGGAATTTTGTATATCTGTTTGACTTAGCTGATTTTTGGTAGTATAATATAAGCATACACACAATGGAAAGTTAGGATAAAATGACAGATTTTCGCAATAAGTATTCAGTGCTTCAGGACTTTTTCGGACACTCTCAGTTCAGAAACGGTCAGGAGCAGATAATAGACAGCATACTTGCAGGGCGTGACTGCCTTGGAGTTATGCCAACAGGCGCAGGCAAATCTATGTGCTATCAAATACCTGCTCTTATGTTTGACGGGATAACTATAGTTGTTTCGCCACTCATATCCCTAATGAAAGATCAGGTGAACTCGCTGATACAATCGGGAGTGAGGGCAGCGTATCTGAACTCGTCACTGACGGCGGCACAGTATGAAATGGCTATATCAAACGCCGCCCGTGGTATGTACAAGATAATATATGTTGCACCTGAAAGGCTGATGACAGGATCGTTTCTGTCACTGGCTTTGTCGGTGAAGATATCCATGCTTGCGGTGGACGAAGCCCACTGCGTTTCTCAGTGGGGACAAGATTTCAGACCTTCCTATATGAAGATACCCGAGTTTCTTGGCAAACTTCCCTACCGCCCTATCGTCAGCGCATTCACCGCCACTGCCACCGCAGAAGTAAAAGCGGACATTATCAAAATGCTTGAACTCCGTGACCCTTTCACCATAACCACAGGCTTTGACAGAAAAAATCTCTACTTTGGCGTTTCTCACCCTCATGACAAATACAGTGAAACAGTGAAGATAGTTGAGAAATACAAGGACAACTGCGGAATAATCTACTGCTCCACAAGAAAAAATGTTGAGAGCGTGTGTGAAAAGCTCTGTGCCGACGGCTACAACGCTTCACGCTATCATGCAGGACTTTCTGATGAGGAAAGGCGTAAAAATCAAGACGATTTTATCTTTGACCGTGTCCAGGTCATGGTGGCGACCAATGCTTTCGGCATGGGAATAGACAAATCAAACGTGAGCTATGTCATACATTATAATATGCCTAAGAATATTGAAAGCTATTATCAGGAGGCAGGCAGAGCGGGACGTGACGGAAACGAAGCAAAGTGCATTTTGCTCTACAGCGGTCAGGACGTTGCGACCAACAAGTTTCTTATAAACAATTCTCATGACAATCCCGACCTTGACGATGACACTCTTGAAATGATACGCAAGCGTGATCTTATGCGTCTGAAAAAGATGACCGATTACTGCAACACAAACGGCTGTCTGAGAGAGTTTATCCTTGGATATTTCGGTGAGAAGCAGGACAAGCCTTGTCAGAACTGCTCAGGCTGTTTGGGTGATTTCGGAGAAACAGAAGAAGTTGACGTGTCTGTAGATTGCCAAAAAGTGCTTTCCTGCATTTATAGACTTCACCAGCGAAACCTTTCTTTTGGAGCAGGTGTCATAGCACAGATACTTAAAGGCTCAGACTCCGAAAAGGTAAAGCGTTTTGACCTTTCCACTCTTTCAACATACGGCATAATGAAAGACTCCACGCAGGTCTATATCCGCAGGCTCATAGCTTTTCTTGAAGCTGATGATTACATCACACAGACTTCACACGGGGATTTTTCTGTGCTTACTCTTACAAGAAAGTCTGCAGAGATATTAATGGACAAAAAGACTATTACAATACGCCTTCCAAAGAAAAAGCCAAAGAGCGAAACGGTCACAAAGATCGGCAGAGACGAAGTTACGACATTCGACAAGGAGCTTTTCGGACGGCTCAGAGCTGTGCGGAGCAAGCTTGCGACACAGGCAAGTCTGCCTGCATATATCATTCTTACAGACGCTTCACTGCGTGATATGTGTATAAAGCTGCCTAAGACGCAGACGGAGCTTTTGAATATCTCAGGGGTGGGCAAGTCAAAGCAGGAACGTTATGGAAGATACTTTGTAGCCGAGATACAGAAATATCTCAAGGAAAATCCTGACGCTGCTTCGGGTTATAAATATATCCCAGAGGGCTATCTGCAAAAACAAAATGCGGTTGGCGGTCAAAGCACAAAGGAATATATAATCGCCCACGCAGGTGAGCTTTCAGGCAAGGAACAGGATATGACCCTTTCAGAAGTATGCGACAGCATTTTCTATCAGCTCGGCACAGACGGCGATATAAGAAGCATAAAACTTGCCATAAAAGAATGGCTCATAGGTGAAAATTATCTTGCAAAAGACGTAGCAAACGGAAGGGGCTTTCTTGAAACTACAATACTTTCCCCTGAAGCAGGAATAATAGAACGTGAAAAAATATCACAGCTTGGAAACAGCTACAAGACGATACTTTTTCCAAAGCAGGCGCAGGAATTTATTTTTGAGAACATAGAGGAGATACTCAGCCAAGATGCACAAAACTAATAATAAAATGCGGTTTTGCGACAGATATTTATGTTTTCATACAATTTAGGTGGGGAAAATCAGAAAAGCTATTGAAAACCCACGAAAAAAGCAGTATAATAACAATAGTACATAAAACAACACGGGAGCTGAATGTTTTTCGGCTGAGAAAGAGCAAATAGATGTTCTGACCGCACCTGATATGGGTAATGCCAGCGTAGGAAAATAGTGTGTATATCTATGCGTATGCCCTTTTATCAGGCATACGCATTTTTTGTACGCAGAAAGGAATGGTATAATATGAAAAATTCAAAAACACTTACATTGGTCGAGGGTGCAGTAATGGTGGCACTGGCAACAGTGCTTAGCTTTATCAGAGTATACAAGCTCCCTTGGGGTGGCTCTATCACACTGCTCTCCATGCTTCCTATAGCCGTTTTCAGCATTAAGCATGGCGTAGCAAAGGGTCTTGGAGCGGCATTTGTTTTCTCTCTCATTCAGTTCATTCAGGGTATCACAGACGGACTTTTCGGCTGGGGACGTTCTCCTGTAATGCTCGTTGCCTGCATATTCATTGACTATCTTGCAGCCTACACAGTTCTCGGTGTGGCAGGAATGTTCAGAAAGAAAGGCGCAGTGGGCTGGATAGCAGGAACGATGATAGCAGTTTTCCTGAGATTTGTTTGCCACTTCATCAGCGGCGTTGTTATCTGGAAGTCATTCGGCGCACTGTGGGACGGCTTCTCAACAGACAACAGCGTACTCTACAGCCTGCTTTACAACGGCTCATATATGCTTCCTGAAATGATATTCACAGCTATCGGTACGTTTGCACTTTTTGAGATACCTCAGACTAGAAAGATACTTTCCACACAGGATAAATAATCACACATTGCAAAAGGTTGGCGGTCTGCGGCTGTTTTCATTCATTCAGAAAAAGGCGTTGTAAAAAAACAGCGCTCAAAGAGTCGAGATTTCCTACTTTTCGGGAAATCTCGACTCTTTTTTATGCCAAATCGCAAAAATAACTATTTTGGCTGAATTTTGGGTACAGCAAACACAGCGGCACAAAAACTGCGTTTTTGCCGTGTTGAAAATGTGGAAAATATTTTAAATTTATGCCGCTTTTTTTATTGCAGGCTTTTTCAAGTGAAATTTATGCAGATTAAAACCACAGCAAATCATCGCAATTTCTAAATTCATGGCATTTAAGCCACGTCT
>NZ_JBCPGA010000047.1:0-17905 GCF_040914135.1 Ruminococcus sp. RTP21204st1_B2_RTP21204_210225
CCGCTGTGCCAAATTGTTCAGCCTACTTATCTCTTCAATGTGAATGTTTGGTTTATGCCATATCTCACGGATCTCAGGGCAATCGTTATACGAAACCAAAAATCTGCCTTTGATGTCAAGCAGAGCGTCACGCAGTCTGATATGGTCTTTTGCAGTAAAACCTACGTCCTTGTAGTAATTTTCAGTCGCAAAATACGGCGGATCACAGTAAAAAAAGCTGACGGGTCTGTCATACTGCCTGATAAGCCTTTCAAAATCCTTGTTCTCAACAACTACTTTCTGTAATCTTCTTGCGGCAAGGTCGATCATAGGGAAGTCCGACCACATCGAATGCGGCTGACTTCCAAAGCTGTCAAGACCGCTTGCATAGCTGTAACGTATAAGCTGATAAAACTTTGCCGCTCTGTCAACATCATAAAGTCGAGGCAGAATGCCACGCTTATGAAGTAGAGCTAAATACTCAAAATCCTCTCTTGAATCAAGCACATATCTCAGCTTGTATTTCAGCTTTGCAGGTTTATCACGAACGCAGCGGTAAAGATTCGCAAGGTTTGAATTGAAGTCATTGTACACCTCGAAATCCATACCGGGCGGCTTGTGAAACAGCACCCAGCCTGCACCGCCAAACACCTCGATATATCTTTCATAGTAAGGCGGAAATCTTGCAAGAACCTCGTCACGAAGATTTTTCTTTCCCCCTACCCATGACATAAAACTGTTCATGTTTTTCCTTTCTGCCGTTAGAACCAACAGCAGAAAAGTCGCTTTGCAAGCACCAGATTTTTGATCTGCTGTTGGCAAAACGACCTTAATAAATATTAGATTTTACGCTGTTTTCAGCCCTTGATTATCGGGTCAACATAGCTGAATATGATGCGTTTCTGTTCAAGATAGCCGTTGGCTTTATTGACCTCGTTGCACAATTCCTTGTACTGCCTTTCCGAAAGTACGGGCTTTGTGGCTCTCAGCATTGCAGGAATACTGCCGAGACAAAACTTGAAGTCCACTTTAGCTTTAATTCTGTTTGTGTGCATCACTTACCTCCTTGTCCAGACGTGCGATCTCTTTTTCCGCTGCCTTAAAAGCCGCGGCAAGAGAACCTATCGTTGTTCCGATGATAACACCTATCATCATTCCAATGAACAAATACGTCATTTACATCATCTCCATTTCAAAATCTTCGGTTTCTGTCTGTTCATCATCAATTGACGTGATCTCCACATATTCGTCGATAATGCTCAGTGCTTCAACATAGCTTTCGGAAGACGTGATACGCTCGCACATTTCCTTGGCTTTATCCGGCATACCGTTTCTTTTCAGCGTTTTTGAGGCTATGCCAATAAGATTAAATACATTTCCGTCCTGACCTATCAGCGGACATTTTGGCTTTTTGGACATCACGACATCTCCTTTCCGTAATATTTTCTCAGCAGACTTATGATAAAAAGCTGACCCTTTCCCGTAACAAATGTCTGCCGATAAGTCTTTTTCAGACCATTGACCTCGAATACCGACTCCTTGACCGCAAAATATCCTCTGTCGATATATCTCTGATATGGCAGATTGTTTGACATCAGTACACCCGTTCTTTTGAGCCAGCGAAACAGCCTTGTTCTGCCGATATTGAAATTTTTATCAGCAGCAAGCTTTGCCATTGCGTTCATGTCGATTAGGTCATCTGTTCCTGCCACCTGATTTGCAAACTCCACCAGCGGTTTATCATGACGGATACGTTCATTCAGCTTTTCGATAGCCGTCATCTGAAGTCTGAACAGGTCACGGTACGGCTCGTCGAGAAACGGGAGGTAGTTTTCTATGAACATTTCCTCGTTGCTGACGTAACCCCCTGTGCGTCTGATAGTTGGGATCACCTCGGAAGTCAGCCATTTACGAAAAGATTGTGCTTGCGGCTTATCACTTCTGATAATAACCGCATAGAGTCCGCTTTCGTTAATTACGGTCATTTCACGCCGCTGACCACCTGATGTCAGTTTAACTGACATCAGCTCATCCCTGTCCAGACGACCTGCAACCATCCTTGAATTTCTGATTTCAAGAGCTCTGCATACATCTGCAATCACAAACCATGGTTCCCCGTCTTTAGTTATAGTCCTGATCCGACCAAACTTCTCGTTTTCAAAAATTTTGATTATCTGTTCCATTCGCATTCTCCTTATCAATGTCTAAAATATACTTTGCCAGAGCCTCAATAACATTGGTTGTCACCGCATTTCCTGCCTGTTTGTAAAGCTGTGCATCGGACATTCCTGTGGCTTTCACCCTTTCAAACTGCTCATCTGTAAAGCCCTGCAGCCGCCAACATTCCAACGGCATAAGCTTTCTGATATACCCGCAGTACACAACTCCGTGTCTGTCAGTAACGGTCAAAGTAAACATAGGCTCGTTTGGAAGTTTAAATCTTCGTCCCTGCTGTCTTGTTTCTGCTTTTGCAGGGTCAAGCACGGCTATCGGGTCTGTTATGAGGAACACTCCGGATTTTTCGCCTTTGTGATGACCGATACCGCTGTCCTGCCTTGCAGTAATACATCTTGCAAGCTCCGTGACCTTCGGCTCAGGATTCATATCTATCCCCAATGCGTAATATCCCTGATTACAGCTTGTTGTAAGGGTATGGGCTATCTCCTTGCCCACTCGTCCTCGCCTTGAATTCATATTTGGATATGCAAGGTCGATACTGTCGCCGGGCAGAGCTATCTGATAGCCCGACTTAGTTTTTGATTTTATCGGCAGGCCGATTATCTCATAAAGACCTGTTTTTCCGCCGAAACCGCCTGCCTGACTTGTAAGGGTTATGCTCAGTCCGTCTGCTGAATATACTCTGTTGCCCTCTCTGCCTGAAATTCTTTTGACAAGAGTTTTTGGATTTGCGTTTGTGAAAGACAATACTTTTCCGGCACACTTTTCTCTATGAAATCCGACAATATACACTCTTTTTCTGGATTGTGGGACTTCAAAATCTGCGCTGTTAAGCACTTCCCATGCGACATCGTACCCCAGTTCATCCAGCGTAGAGAGGATCGTCGCAAATGTCCTGCCTTGGTCATGTGATAGCAAACCGGGAACATTTTCAAGGAGCAGATACTTAGGTTTTTTAATGGCGGCAATCCTGGCGATCTCAAAGAAGAGAGTTCCTCGGGTATCGCTGAATCCTTTTCGTTTTCCAGCGATCGAAAAGCTTTGGCAAGGGAATCCTCCGCATATAAGGTCGAGATTAGGCAGCTCGTTTGGGTCGATCTTTCTTGCGTCATCGTAATACACCTCGTTTCTTGTATCGTACAACGTTTCGTATGCTTTCTTTGCATATTTGTCTATTTCACAATAACCGACGCACTTGAATCCGCCTGCTTTTTCAAGCCCTGAGCGAAATCCGCCGATACCTGCAAAGATATCGAAATATTTTATCATTTACCACGTTCCTTTCCGCAATAAAAAACGGCCAAGCTTCCTTAACTTGACTGTTACATTGACATATTCATTTCTTCTCCCTCTGTTTGTTCCGATTCTTCTCTGATAACGTGAAAATCGTCCACGCCTGGGAGCACTCCAAGCGTTCTTCCGTTGTCAAAGATACAATGCAAAGTGCCGATGTCATCAACGTGATCGACCCTGCCAAGAGTCCCCGACTCAACAGGGAACGGGTCATCATTCATTCTGTCAAGGCAGATGCGAGTTCCTTCGGGATATCGTTCTTTCAGCCATTCTACTTTCTTTTCGTAATACATCATAAATCACCTCACAATGTCATTTCAGGTTCTTCGGTCAGCTCTTTGGATTGAGTGCGATCCATTTCCTCCGTCGTTTGCAATGACCAGCTGTCATCAAAACTCCAAAAGCTGACATAGATCTCGCCGTCAGGAGTTTTTATCGGTCTTTGTTCCAGACTCTCTCCTGCACCGTCGCTGAGCTGACCGATAAAATATTCACGGAGATCTTCAAGTTCATCTTTCGTAAGCTGACCGTAAACGCTTGCTGTAACAACTCCCACAAGTTCTTCGTCATTTTCTTCGACAGACATAAATGCCGAAAACACCTTTTGGTCAACAGAATTTCCTCTATTGTACCAATGCATCAGACCTCGCTCTTTTTCCTCAGGCAGATTAAAATCGCTGATAAAATAATTTATCTCCGATTCGTAAGCAGAAGCCTCATTGGGTGAGATTTCATTGTATTCATCATCGTCCCATCTGCTGATCTCAAGAGGGCAGTAAAATTTCATTTCCTGCAAATGCATTTGCATATGATTTTCGTAAAGCAGTTTTGCATTTGGAATATACTGAGCATATCGTGCATAAGGTGCGCCCTCTGATTCGATCAGCAGTCCGTCGCCCTGATCGTCATCGTATATGAGCAGGCAATGATACTGATTATTTACGTCGCAGAACATAAGGTCTGTGTTTTCAGCGATCAGATCATTGTCCTGCATCGGATGCCTTTTCAGGCGTTCAAATTTGTCATGGGTGACTGCTTCTGCCTTTTCCACCACGCAAACTCTTGTACCGAACTCTGGCTCTTTGCGGAGCAGATTTGCATTGATCACAAGTTTTTCATTCATTGTCATTCCTCCGTTCGTATAGTTTTTTGTTTTTTAATAGTATAGCTGCCACATTGGTATCACAACCTTTCCTTAGAAATGAAAAAAGGCTGTTTTATCATCGTCACTTAAATTCGTGACAATAGACAAAACAGCCTTTAAAACTTTGTGATTATTTTTTCATAACAAATCGGCAGGCTCAGAGCGAAATCTGCTCAAAGTCTGCCGTTATGTTCGATATTTTTTGTTGTGTAGGGTTCGACTCCCTTTTTTCGTGAAAACCGGTGAAAAGCATCCACGGTTTTACACTAAAATTTTCCGCTTTCTAAACATCAAAAAAGCCCGTAAATACGGGCTTTTTCAGGTGAATATCCATTTGGTATCACCAATATGGAGCTGATAGTCGGACTCGAACCGACGACCATGGGCTGTCGATAAAGCGACGTCATATCGTATTTTGATTTTTCGTGTGTAACCGCTGTATTTGCACGGTTATGCCGCCTTGGATAATTCATTCTCCGTGCCGAGTTTTCCGACAAATCTGTAATAAATCTCAATCTGCTGAAATGTTCTTCCGTCCTCAGCTTGTTCTTTGTGATGAACAACAATTTTGTCTATCAGCTCATTTAGTATTGCGGCATCCAACTTGTCGATTATGGTGTATTTTTTTATAACGTTAATAAAGTTATCCGCACAATCTGATTGTCTTTTCAACTCGTCAATTTTCGATTTGAGAATAGGTAACGCCTTTTTGATTTCCACCTGTTCCAACTCGTAACTCTGCGACATAGACTCATATCTCTCATCGCCTATCCTCCCAAGAACATTGTCCTCATAAAGTCGGCTGATAATCTTATCCAGTTCCTCACAGCGTTTTTGCTTTTGCTCATATTCGAGTGTGATTTGTTCCGCTTGCTTTTGTGAATCAGACTGATATTTCCGACTTAAAATCGACTTGAATTTATCCGTATTTTTGCGGTACTGAAACAAGTTACGCTGAATGTCGATCAGTACAAGCTCGTAAATTGTATCAAACGTAATGTAGTGCGAAGCGCAGTATTCTTTGCCGTGAGTTTTGTACATCCAACAGGAGTACGCTCCGTGATAACTGCCGTCTTTACGCTGTTTCTGCGAGTAAGTCAGGCAATGACCGCAATCCGAACAGTAGAGAAGTCCGGCAAACATCTGAACCTCTCCCGCCTTTGCAGGACGGTGCTTGGCATTCAGAATTTTGTGTACCGTATCCCACAGTTCCTGCGTAATGATAGGCTCGTGGCAGTTTTCAACCACGATCCAATCCTCTTTAGGATTGCGTACCTTTTCTTTACTTTTCATGGATTTGTTTCTCTGCTTGCCGTAAACAAGCTTGCCTAGATAGACTTCATTGTTGAGTATCGCGCGGATTGAAGTAACGTGCCAGTCAAATTCCTTGCGCCAGTAATCCGATTTGAAGTAATCCGGATTGTTGAGGTTGAAGTAGGCAATGGGAGTTAGTACCTTTTCTTCTCTAAATATTTTTGCCATTTTGTTGTAGCCAACACCCTCTGATGCAAGTCTGAAAATTCTTTTAACAACCTGTGCGGCAGGCTCGTCCACGATTAAATGATGACGGTCATTTGGGTCTATCTTGTAGCCGAACGGAGCTTTTGATCCGATAAACTGTCCGTCCCTCGCCTTAGCTTTTTTCGCCGCTTTGGTCTTTTTTGAAACGTCACGAGCGTACATTTCGTTGACTACATTCTTTATCGGGAACAGCAAATCGTCGCTGTTCACAAGAGAATCATAGTTATCGTCCGCCGCAATAAATCGGATATTGCTGTCGGTAAACCGTTGAACATACATACCTGCCTCGACATAATTTCGTCCAAACCGAGAAAGGTCTTTGACGATAACAAGATTGATTTTGCCCTCATCAATGTCCGAAAGCATTTTTTTGAAGGACGGTCTGTCAAAGTTCGTTCCGCTGCAACCGTCATCACAATAGAATTTGTAGTCTGTAATTTTATGATCTTTGCAGTACTGCTCAAGCAGAATTTTCTGAGTTTCGATAGAAACACTTCCTCCAAAGTTTCCGTCATCAACCGAAAGTCTGCAATAAAGTGCTGCCTTGTAATGCTGCTGTTTTTTCATAGTAACTCCTTTCTCAGCAGCGGATTTAATAAGCCTTGCGGTATCTTCCGCTCCACAAGTATATCACAACTATGCTGTAAATGCCAGTAAAATCCGCTGTCTGTAAAAATATTTGTTGAATGTTGCTAAGTCCGATTATTGAAATTTTACATTGTTACTAAGGAGCTGTTATTGATACGCTCTATTCCTTTTTGAAATTCATCGACTACCTCTCCGACCTGTTCGCCTGATTCCAGTTTGCGAAACATTAGTCTGCTGAGACTATCAGCTACATTGGTTTTACCCTCAAATGCAGACCACACACGATAGGTCACACCGTTGATGTAGTGATCGGTATATTCAGCCGACTGCACCTCTGTGTTGTCCTGACACAGAGGTTTATCAAGGCTGTATCTTTTAGTCTTTTCTTCTGCCATTCGCTTATCACGCTCCGTTTCATTACGTCGATTGTTAATTTTCGTATAAACAAATCAGTTCAGTCCTTTCATATTTAAATTTTGATGGTGCTAATTAGTTACGCACCATCTTAACTGTTTTTTAATATACAGCTTTTTTCTTGTCGTAAATTCACATTTTCCAATTACAACGCCTGAAAATATGCCGATTTTGTGCAGTCTTCTGCACTTACGACCCCTCAATCATTCAAAGCTCAAATTTATGACCCCATAAAAATTATGCACAATCATTTTGCTGAAACTGCGTGTTTTCGGCATTTTTGCAGCGAGCTTTGCTCGTCCGCTGTGAACGTTTAGGGGGCTACGACCCCGAAACTTTAACTTGCAATGAAATATTTTACTTTGCTTTAACTGCTGCATATCTGGTATTTGTGCAGATTAACAACTGCCTTTTTATTATCAGAATTAAAACCTCTCACACATATCGCCCACAGCGGCTAACAAATCGCCTGTGTCGGCTTTTAAGCTGTTTCTGCTAGACTTACCCGACAAAAATTCAAGCCACGCAAATCGGCTTACGTTGCCTTTCTTTGCGTTTCAAACGGCGGAATTTCAATCCCCTTATTCGCAAGCTGACTTCTTATTTTATTAGCAGACATATGCAGTACTTCATCAAGGCTCATTAACTCGATTTCATAAACTTCATTAGCGGCAGGGTCAGTAACGTCATCAACAGGGTCGGCAGAATCACAAACAGTGACAGCGGATTTTTCTGCCTCAACTTCGTACTCATCAATCGCAAGCAACGTATTTAAAGGCTTTTCAAGCATTTCACTGTTACCGCAAGTGACAGCAGGGTCAGCGTTTTCACACACCTCCGGCATAAGATTTCTGCCGTCACTGCTGTCACTTTTCATATCGTAATTCAGAATAATTATTCGCTGTCCGTTGCTGCGTTTGGATTCAAACGTCACTCCGTAATTCAGCAATTCATAAGCGTGCTGAATTAAATCTTTTTTGACACGATTTGAAAACACTTCTTTGTCCAGCAGAGCAGATAACTTTTCAGCAAGTTCAGTAGCAGAGCCTTTGAACGTTTTCTGAGTTACCATAAAGTCATGAACAGCAAATGAAAAATAGTCGGGTTCGATATTTTTAATCTCATCAGACACTTTCCATCTGCTGCTTTCAAACACAACATTGATCTCTTGATTTTCAATATCTCGACCTACACAATGAAGCTTTGCTGTACGACTTCCACGTTTACTTTCAATCAGAACCATACTTCCGTCAACGCAACCGCTCAAACCTGTACTGCCCGAAATCATATTAAATGGGTCGCTGTCAGAACACTTTCGTGTGTGATGAACCAGAACAATAGCTACGCCAAGCTTATCTGCAAGAGATTTCAACACAGACAACTCTTTGTAATCAGAACTGTAGCCTGACTCCGATTCGTTACGCACCTTTTGTAATGTATCTATCACAACAATTTTCAAATCGTCAAACCGCTTCCTGCAGTATTCAATTTGTTCAGGCAGACCGTTTGACATTGATTCCGCCATAATTGCAAAGTGAAGATTGTCGGACGGCTCGTCTGTCAGTTCATACAACCTGTTTTGCAGACGTATCAGGCTATCCTCTAAGCCAAGATATACCGCATGACCGCATAACGTTTCTTTTCCAAGCACCTTTTCTCCTTTTGCAATGGACAGGCACATATCGAGAGCCAGCCACGATTTACCGACTTTCGGTGCTCCTGCGAGGACGAACAATCCTTGCGAGATCAAACCGTCAACACAATATTCGATCGGTTTCATCGGAGTATTCATAATATACTCGCTGCTGTACATTTTTAATTCTTTCATTTTATCGACCTCCTTTTGATATGCAAAGCCGCTGACCTCGGTTCTGCAAACAAAAAACGCCGCAGATTTAGTTTTCTGCGGTGCGTTTTTTACCCTCTGATATTATTATATGCGGAAATTCAGAAAATGAATAAAATCACATAACATTATTTTTTTATTCAACACGACATTTTCAGTTGCATATTGCGGCAAAATATGATATACTTAATTTGGAAACTGTAAAAACGACAGCCTTGAGGTGTAATTATGTTTAACGATATTTGTTTTTATGTCAAAGGAAATATGATTGAGGTCAACGGTCAGGACTTTTTATTGGGCGAGCTTTCGGCATCATGTATGAATATACCTCCTTCCGAATTCGAAGAGATATATGATAAGTATAGATCGGCGGAATACATAATGAACCATGAAATCAATGCTGAAAAGGATAATTCCGTTGAATATATACCGCCCTTAAAAAAGGAGTGGGGCAGGCTGAACAGCATGATGGTCGAAATAGATACGGCTTTGAAAAAACATAAAATATTTCAGGTTCTTGATACTCAGAATGCTGTCGAATTTTTCAAAGGATTTACTGATATGGACGGCACAATTATGAATTCCGAAAACTGGGAGCTTTATTACAAGACCGCAAGTCTTTACAAGCCTGTGATCGATGATATTTTTAATTTCAATAAGACTATGTATTACTTTGTGAACGATTTTCTGTCACATCTTAAAAAGCTTGATCCCGAAAATTTTGCCGCCGCTTACTATGACTTTCTTACAAATCCTATGGCGTACAAGATGATTGCAAATCCTATCATGAATGAATATATGTCGTATACAAGCGCTGATTTTCTTGAAATGAATATGATCCCCAAAGAAATAACCGATGGCTGCGGAGAGTATGTAATTGCGGAATACTACCATGTTGATAGATTGCAGAGCTTTTTAAAGGTCGATTTTCTAAAAGGTCTTATGGCAGGACATCATATACGCAGATGTGAACATTGCGGACGATTCTTTCTTATGACCAAAGGCTACAAAACAAGATACTGCGACAAGGCTGCGCCTGAAAATCCGAGGTTTACCTGTAATCAGATGGCTTACAGAACGGTCAGAATTAAGGAAGAAAATGCGGATAATCCGAAATATCAGTCATATCGGCGCTGTCTTAACAGGGTTATGCGAAGCTATCAGAGAAAAGTTATTGATGAAAAACAAAAATCTGTTCTTCTGCGACAAGCAGAAGAACTGTACCATAGAGCAATGACCTCTCCCGAATTCAGCAATGAGGAATTTGAACAGCAAATGCAGTCTGAAAATCTTTACAAATTATGCGGTTTTGACGTTCCGAAGAGAGGCAGACCAAAGGCGGTTAAGAATGACAAATGAGGAACTGATATCGAAATATTATGACGGTAATATGCAAGCTTTATATGATCTGTACGAGCAGAATGTCGGGTTCATACAGAGCGTTGCTGCTGCGGTCGCAAAAGACTACAAAAATTATTTGCGTTTCAGCGATACCTTTGAAGACCTTGTTCAGGTTGGCAGTTTGACGTTCTTTGAAAAGCTGAAAGCAAAAAAATATGACGCAAGAAAGGGCAGTCTACTGACATATCTTACTCCCCAACTTCGATATGCAATGCAGGAGTTTATTGAAAATTTCAGTTCTCCGGCAGGACTTTCACATTCCGATTTCTCAAAAATACAAAGATGCCGCAAGCTGCATAATGAAGGTATGTCAAATTCGGATATATCCAAGGAGCTTGGCATGGACAGGAAAACCGTTCAAAGCTGTCTGTCATTCTCTTTTAAAACGGAAACGCTGATGATACGGGCGGAAACAGAGAACGGAATTGAGTACATTGAAAATCCTGGGCTTGTCGTTAACGATCTGCACCCCGATAACAAGGTTTACATTGAAGTTAGCCTTGAGCTTTTCAAGGAATTGTTTGAAAACTTATCAGCCAGGGACAGAGAAATTCTCGGCAGAAAATATGGTGCATTCGGGTATGAAGAGACCTCCGTTAACGACATTGCGGACTATATGCTGATCACCAGAAACGCTGTAAACAAGGCTGTTAATTCTGCAACAGAGATTCTTCGCAAGGAATACCATAACGGGAGTAAGCTGAAATGGTGGCGGTTGTGTAACCGGGCGGTTAAGGATGCCTTGGAGGGTAGGACAGCATAGGAATCCGTTGAAATATCTGACGAGTTTAAGGCGAAATTACGGGCGTTGGCGGAGTTTTTGGTTTTGCTGTATGAAAATGATAAACAAAAATAAATGGGGGGCATTATGCTTGCAATATACTTAACCTTAATTGATAACGAAGACGATAAGAAATCATTTGAGGATTTATATAATCAAAATAGGTCTAAGGCTTATGCGATTGCGTTTAATATTTTGAAAAATAAAACGTTAGCCGAAGAAGCTTGTTCGGAGACTTTTTTTAGTCTCGCAAAAAGTTTTCAAAAAATTAAAAATTTAGAATCTCACAAATTGGACTATTATATTGTCATTATGTTATCGTTAAAAATCTCAATTTTTCTGTTTCAACCTCTACTCACTGCCATTTTTAAGGCAAATTTACACCTTGTTTCACAGAAGATTTGAAATAAAATTACAACCTCTACTATTCAAGACGAATAAAAATGACGGGGTAAACCCAAAATGTCACATTTTACATTAATACCATTTTGTCACGTCTCTTTGAGCCTACATAAAAAACGCCATCTACTATATACAGTAAAAATTCGGGCAGGTGACCATCTTTTCTCTTGAATTTTCATCAAACTTTCACAATTTCAGTTGCGATGAAAATTCCCCTCACTTTTATACGCCAAAAAATCTGGCAGGTGCTAACCTTTTGTCCTGAATTTTTATCAAAATAACATTCCGTTACGCACCTCTGCGTCTGTTTGAAAAACACCTTCTACTATATACAGTAAAAAATCGGGCAGGTGACCACCTTTTCCCGTGAATTTTCATCAAACTTTCACAATTGCAATAACACCGAAAATCACCACTCACTTTTATACGCCGAAAAAATGGACGGGTGGTTCACTGTTTAAGCAAATTTTCATCAAATTTTCACATAACGGCTCATAAAAAATCCGCCTGAGCGTTTTCAGACGGATAAATTTATGCTTATTTAGCAGAAATATGGAAATTCCCATTGAATTTTGACAAACGTTGTGGTATAATAAATAATGAAAAGTTATACATATTCGGCACTATCACCGATTGAGTTATCTCCTACGGGGTGGGCGGGTGAAGATAACTCAATTGTCATCATAAAAAACTGATAAGGAGAATTCAAAATGGCTAAAATAAAAGTTCAGTCGGTTGAACCCAATATTGCTGATTTAGTAAATGGTTGGCTTAAATCATATAAGCTTGATTATAAATTGGAGCAGGAGTCGTTAAACACTGAAATAGACCAGGCTTTCAAGGGCTTTTTTCAAAAAGCGGTGGCAAAGGCGGTAACAGACCTGATGCAAAGCTGTTATTGCGTAGCAGTGATGGTAAGTACTATCCTATCCTTATTGAATATAAGGGCTATAAAGATAAGCTTATTAAGCTTGATAGTGAAAAAAATGTTGCAAACAAGAATTCCAAAAACGAACCTGACTATAAGAATATAAACTCTTATGCAGTGAATGGAGCTGTTCACTATGCAAACGCTATACTTCATTATACAGGCTATACCGATGTAATCGCTATCGGAGTTACCGGCTTTAAAAACGATAGCGGAAAACTTGAACATTCTATCGGAGTGTATTATGTTTCAAAAAGCAATTTCGGTGTTGGTCAGAAAGTTGATGACTATACCGACCTTTCTTTTCTTAAAAAGGAAAACTTCGATGCTTTTATAGAAAAAGTAGGACTTCTGTCTCTTACGCAGGAAGAAATAGAAAAATTAAAGGAACGCCGTGAGCGTGAAATAGATGCAAGCCTTGTAAAGCTGAATAATGATATCTATCAAAACGAAAAGGGGCTTGGTGAAAACGACAGAGTATATCTTGTTGCCGCCTCTATTATGGCAACGCTCGGCGATGTCGAGCACAATGTATACCCTTTGAAAAAATCTGATTTGATTTCTTCCGATGAAAAAGACAATACCGACGGCGATATTATGGTGCGGAAAATCAAAGCTTTTCTTGCTGCCAAAAAGCTTCCCGAAGATAAAAGAGATTTAATTGTAAGAACACTTCAGAATACACTTACTACCGACAATATCAACAAGGTTGAAAACGGAGAAACCCAGCTGAAGCGTGTTTTCACAAAAATAGTTGATGACCTCGGTATTTACTATAAAATAGGACTCACAACAGACTTTACCGGCAAGCTGTTCAATGAAATGTACGGCTGGCTTGGGTTTACACAGGACAAGCTCAACGATGTAGTTCTTACTCCCTCCTATGTCGCAACTCTGCTTGTTAAGCTTGCAAGGGTAAACAAGGATTCGTATGTATGGGACTTTGCAACAGGCTCGGCAGGTCTTCTTGTTGCTGCTATGAACGAAATGCTCATTGATGCGAAGGACAAAATTAAATCTCCCGAACAGTTGGCAATAAAATCCGCCCAAATAAAAGCAACTCAGCTTCTTGGTCTGGAAATTCTTTCGAGCGTTTATATGCTTGCCATACTTAATATGATTATGATGGGTGATGGCAGCTCTAATATCTTGAATAAAGACTCATTAAAAGACTTTAACGGTAATTACGGCTTTGGCAACACCAATGATAAGTTCCCGGCAAACGCATTTGTTCTTAATCCACCATATTCAGCGCCCGGAAATGGTATGGTATTCGTTGAAAAAGCTTTATCAATGATGGAAAAAGGATATGCTGCTATTATTATTCAGAACTCCGCAGGTTCGGGAAAAGCAAGCGGATATAACAAGAAAATACTGAAACACAGCACACTTCTTGCAAGTATAAAAATGCCCATAGATTTATTTGTCGGAAAATCAAGCGTTCAGACAAATGTATACGTTTTCCGTGTTGGCGAAGCTCATCAGAAGGACGATGTTGTAAAATTCATTGATTTTTCCAACGATGGTTATACACGCAGCAATCGTAAAAAAGCAAGCTGCAATTTATTTGATACAGACAACGCCAAGGGCAGATATCAGGAAGTTGTTGACCTTGTTCGATATGGAAAATCAAAGCTCAATATTTTCACTGAAAAAGAATACTACGAGGGAACAATAGACCCTGAAAACGGTGCAGACTGGAACCAGACATCACCGATTGATACAAAGCCTACGCTTGAAGATTTCAAGAAAACAGTAAGCGACTATCTTGCCTGGGAAGTATCAACATTGCTTAAAAATCAGGATAACGAGAACGAACGCCTGGGAAAATAAATGCCTCACTCAATGAAAAGCTGAGCAATGTTGAGTGGGGCGAGTATAGGCTTGGGGATTTGTTTGAAAAAATTTCAGTAAACTCTTTAAAATACAAAACTTCGGAATTGCCAAATATTCCTACAAACGAGTGTGTTCTTCCTGCTTTAACAGCAGGAATCCAAAACCAAGGTCTTAATAATTATGTTCCAAGAGATAATGCCACTATTTTGAAAAATGTTATTTCTATTTCTGCTAATGGTGCAAATACAGGTGCAACATTTTATCAAAGTAAAGAGTTTACAGTATTGCAGGACGCATATGCTATTAAATGGATATACACAGATGAAAAATTGTCGGATAACAGTTATATCTTTTTAACAAGCTCAATACATAAAACAATTTATGGTAATTATGAATGGACTAATAAAGCTGGTTGGGAAAGAATAAAAAATGACAAAATTAAACTCCCCACCAAAAACGGCAAAATCGATTTTGATTTTATGGAGTCCTTTATAGCGGAGCTGGAGGCGGAGCGAGTAGCGGAGCTATCCGCTTACTTAAAAGTAAGCGGATACGACAATTATGAATTGTCGGACGAAGAGCTGGACGCTCTTCAAAAATTTGAAATGCTTGAATGGAGTTCGTTTAATCTTAAAGATTTGTTCGGTCAATCTACACGTGGCAAGAGATTAAAAGGTGCAGATAGAATAAGTGGTACTTTACCGTTTGTTACAGCCGGTGAAGCTGATGAGGGCATTTCTGCTTACATCAGTAATGATGTTGAAGTTTTTGAAAAGAATACTACCACCATTGATATGTTCGGCTCAGCAAAGTATCGGAATTACAAATACGGTGCAGATGACCATATTGCAGTTGTTCACACAGAAAAGCTGCCTAAGTATGCTTCTATATTTGTGACAACAGCGATACATAAATCTTCACATAACGGTCAATTTAATTATGGGAAGAACTTCTATGCCAAGGATGCAGATGAATTATTCATTCAGCTTCCTGTGAAAAATGGGACACCTGATTTTGAGACTATGGAATTGCTTATTTCATCAGTACATAAGCTTGTTATCAAGGACGTTGTTTTGTATTCCGACAAGAAAATTGCGGCAACAAAAAAGATTGTATCAGATAATTAAGCGGCAAATATATAAATATAAGTAGGAGGGAAATAGTATGTTGATTTATGAAATCCTTGAAAAATGCATAAATCGCTATGAGAAACCGGAATGCGAACAATGCGAAGATTGTTCATATGGAGAATATTGTCCGCACGACTGCGAAAAATGTCTGGATTACTTACATAATCCCAAACATGCCCCTCAAAATGCCCCCGAAAGAAAATATGATTGTGTTCATATGGCTGATTTTTATACCTGCAAGTACTCTTGTAGGTATACATCAGAGTTAATGTATGCAATTCAAAGATGTTCAGGCATACAAAATGTTGACGAATTAAAAGTTTTATCTTTTGGTTGCGGTCCTTGTACAGATTTGTTTGCTTTAGATGCTCTTAAAGAAAAAAAGCTAATATCGTTTAATAGCATTAAGTATCGTGGTGTAGATTACAGCAAAGATGTTTGGGCAAATATCCATCAAGATATTAATAAACTTAAAAAAGACAATATAGATATACATTTTTACTATAAAGACGCATGTATTCTGATTGATGAAATTGCAAACGGAAAATGGGTCCCAAATCTTATCGTTTTTCAGTATGTATTTTCAGATATTCAAAAACATACGACTGCAAATGATATCAAACACTCTATAGATACATTCGCAGAATACTACAATGCCAAAGTTTTACAAAACACATATGTAATTCTAAATGATATTAACTTAGGATGCGGATATGGCGGCGGAAGAGATCATTTTGATACTTTATTAAGCAAGTTAAATAATTCACAATATTCAAAAACTCACTTTTGCAATGATAATGCTACCAGTGAATACTATCCAAGAGGATATACATACGGTGAAGAATTACCTGACAATCAAAATCTTTTTAATCTAACGAATCTGAAGAAGTTTTCACCATTTAATACTTGTGCCAGCGCTCAAATGATAATAAAGAAGGTGAATAAATGATTATAAGTGCAAGCAGAAGAACAGACATTCCTTCATTTTACTCCGATTGGATGTTTAACAGATTAAAAGAAGGCTATGTTTGTGTAAGGAATCCAATGAATATACACCAGATAAGCCAAATAAGTCTGTCACCTGACGTTGTTGACGGTATAGTATTCTGGACAAAAAATCCTACACCTATGCTTGAAAGAATACACGAACTTGATAAATACACATATTATTTTCAATTCACCCTTAATTCTTATGGAAAAGATGTAGAAAAAAATATACCGTCCAAAAATGATGTGATTATACCAACTTTTAAAAAGCTTTCATCGATAATAGGAAAAGAGCGCATTGTATGGAGATACGACCCGATATTGATAAATGAACACTATACAATAGAATATCACAAAAAATACTTTAAAAAGTTATGTGAATCCTTAAGCAATTATACGGAAAAATGCACAGTAAGCTTCATAGACCTATATAAAAACACAGAAAGAAATATTCAGCCTCTGAACATTCATATACCTTTAAATGATGAGGTCATTGACTTAATGGACTTTTTTTCGACAGTTGCAAAAGATAATGGAATATATATTGATACTTGCGCTGAAGAATATGACCTTTCATCTTTAAATGTCGAACATGCCTGCTGCATTGATAAACAACGCCTTGAAAGGATAGGTAATTATCAGCTTAAGATAGGGAAAGATAAAAATCAAAGGGGCGTTTGCGGCTGCATTGAGAGTATTGATATAGGTATGTATAACACATGTGAAAACGGTTGTATGTACTGCTATGCAAATTTCAACGGCGAAATGGCACGCAAAAATCATGAGAAACACAATCCGTTATCCCCACTCATCTCTGGCAAAATCGAAGATGATGATAAAGTGAATATACGTAATGTAAAATCAAATATCGATGGACAGCTTCAGCTGTTTTGATAAAGAGCCATACTGCAGTTGCGGTATGGCTTTCTTATGTTATCAGTGCTTAAATCTTACCCTCATCACAAACACTTCAAGATCAGGCATAAAAACAAGAAAGTCCGAGCACTTTCCAGTGTTCGGACTATTACAATATGGAGCTGGAAACGTGACTTGAACACGCGACCTGCTCATTACGAATGAGCTGCTCTACCAACTGAGCTATTCCAGCATATATTAAATTTTTCTGTTAGCTTATTTGATCCGCCGCCGTGTCGCTTTATCAACAACCCACGACCTGCTCATATACGGTCAGAAATATAGTCGCCTTGCTCGGCTGTCGCTGTCGCAATTCTCCTTATTTCTTCCCTTCGCAAGCTCCCTTCATCTGCCTCTGGCAGCGGTCGCTTGCTCAGCAAATGAGCTGCTCTACCAACTGAGCCATATCAGCACATCAGACCTAAGTATTATACACCAAAACCACACATTTGTCAACATCAATTCAAGATTTTTTTCAAAGCTTTTTGTAGTGCTACAATAGATATTGGACAAAATTAAGAAAAAAGAAAAGAGAGATAGGCAAAAATCTGATAAAATAAAG
>NZ_JBCPGA010000048.1:0-16731 GCF_040914135.1 Ruminococcus sp. RTP21204st1_B2_RTP21204_210225
TCTATCAGCCGTTTCGCAAGAAACACAAAGGACTGCCTGAAAAATATAAGGGAGCTTAAAAGCCTTGGAATAACAGTATTCTTTGAGAAAGAAAACATTGATACCGCAAAACTGACTGATGAAATGATGATAACCATTATGGGCGGTCTGGCTCAAGAGGAGTCCACTTCGATTTCACAGAATATGCGGTGGAGTATTCAAAAGAGAATGAAAAACGGAACGTATAAAAATGCTACTCCGCCGTTCGGCTTTAAAAAGGTAAACGGTGATTTGGAAGTTGATGAAAATCAAATGCAGATAGTTCGTCAGATGTTTGAATGGTATGTCAGCGGATACGGTTTGCAGGCAATTGCAGACAAGCTTAACAGTATGAATATACAAAGCGGCAAGCAGTCGGTTTTGTGGAAAGCGGATAATGTGAAATACGTGCTTAAGAATGAACGATATATTGGCGACGCTCTTTTTCAGAAAAGTTACGTTACCGAAACGCTGCCGCACGTTAAGAAAAGAAATTACGGAGAGAAACAGAAATACTATGCAGAAAATGTTAATCCGCCTGTTGTTGATAAGGATATTTTTCATAAGGTGCAAGTATTGCTTTTATCTCGACATAGAGATTTTGTAAGCAATGAATATGCATTGTCCGGGAAAATTTGCTGCGGTAAATGCGGTGCGACATATAAGCACAGAAATCGAAAAAGCGGTGCATACTGGATATGCCGTACACATGATGTTAATGCATCGGATTGCGAAAACGGAAGTATACCGGAAAGCAAAATCTATTTGGCTTTTATCCGTTTGTGCAATAAGCTGTGGCACAATTACAAAGTTATTCTCATGCCACTCCAAACAGCATTGCAGGATTTGAAACTGAAAAAGTTCAGCGGTCAAACGCAAGTAATGGATATTCACAAAGAAATTGCCAAGTTTCGAGAACAAACTCATGTTATTGCAAGGTTGAAAACAAAAGGATTTCTTGACGAGTCTAAATACATTGAGCAGACTAACGAGCTTACTGCGAAAATCAATAAATTGCAAACCGAACTGAAAAAGCTAACATGTTTCGATGACGAGGACGAAACTCTTGACCAGATAGAAATGCTGATTGACTTCTTTGAAAAGAGAAAAACTCCTATGACCGAATTCGAAGAATCAACATTTGAAAGTATAGTTGAGAAAATCGTGGTTATAGATCAGCATGAACTGGAGTTTCATTTGATAGGTGGATTGAGGTTCAAAGAAAAGATATAGCTAAGAGTGCCTTGTAGTTCAAATTGCAGGGCATTTCATTGTTGCTATTGATAATAGCTTTTTAGGAGAAAATGTGATATCCTTGTAGTCTGAAAGGAGTGAAAATAATGGCAAAGAATCGTACAATACCATTCGGCTACTGCATGAATAACGGAGAGATAACGACTGATCTCAAAGAGGTCTGCGCTGTTGCAACAATTGTCAACGAATATCTTTCAGGCTGCAGCTTACTGCAAATCGCAAAGCGAATGGAATCCAAAAAAATCCGATATACAGAGAATTCCGAACATTGGAACAAAAACATGGTCAAGCGGATAATAGAAAATGAAAAGTATCTCGGTACTGAAAAATATCCGCAGATAATTGATGAGGATATTTTCAGACGAGTAAATGAAAAGCGTGTGAGGAAAGCAACTACGTTATGCGTTATCTCGGAAGATTTACATGAAATAAGAAAGCGTACATACTGCACCGAATGCGGTCACAAACTTTCAAGGATAGGCGGCAATTCAAAGTATGAGCATTGGGACTGCAGAAATTCCGATTGCTATAAATTTGAATATCGGCTTACAGACCAAATGATAATAGGAGCAGTGCTGACCGCTCTGAACTCGGCTATTGAGAATCCGAGTCTGTTGGAGTCGGGCGGGGAAATAAGCACATATTCTCCTACTGCGGATATAGTCCGACAGCAGAATGAGATAAATCAGATGACTGATTCTTCGCAAGTGGATTTTGACAGGGTAAAAGCGGAAATCTTCAAGCTTGCCGAGATGAAATACGATTGCTGTACTTACAATGACAGTCCGCAGAAAACAGAAGAACTCAAGGCTATGCTTGGAAATCACGAACAACTAAATACGCTTGATATTGGCTTGTTTAAATCCTGCGTAAGCAAGATTTGGATAAGTCATTTTTGTACCATAGAGGTTGAGCTTATCAATTGAGTGAGAATTAAAAATATAACTGAGAGGGTGAATGAAAATGAGTACAGCGCCGAATGTAACGATAATTCCTGCGAAAGTGCAGACAGCAGAAAACAGGGATAAATATCATCAACTGAGAGTAGCCGCATACTGCCGAGTATCCACCGAACAGGAGGAACAGCAGAATTCATATCAAGTTCAGATCGCATACTACACCGATTTAATCAACAGAAAAAAGGAATGGACGCTGGCAGGAATTTTCGCTGATGAGGGTATCAGCGGAACTCAGACAAAAAAGCGTACCGAGTTTAACCGTATGATTCGTATGTGCAAAAACAAAAAAATTGATCTTGTAATTACCAAATCCATAAGTCGATTTGCACGAAATACAGTCGATTGTCTTGAATATGTTCGACAGCTGAAAGACTTGGGAATCGGAGTAATTTTTGAAAAAGAAAACATAAATACCTTAACAAAAGAAAACATAAATACCTTAACTATGACTTCGGAATTTATGATTGCTTTGTACGGCAGCTTTGCTCAGGCGGAATCCGAATCCATAAGTAAAAATGTTTCATGGGGAAAAGAAAAAGCTTATCGTGAGGGAAAGGTGCAGTTTCAGTATAAATATCTTCTGGGCTACAAAAAGGGGACGGACGGTAAGCCTGAAATAGTTCCCGAAGAAGCGGAGATCGTGCGACTGATATATACGCTGTTCCTTGACGGATATAGCATGACCAGAATCAAAAAAATTCTTGAAAACAAGGGATATTTGACCGCACAAGGCAAAAAAGTTTGGAACGAATCTTTAATAAGAAGCATCCTCAAAAACGAAAAGTACGTGGGAGATGCACTCTTGCAGAAAACTTTTACAAGCGATTGCATAACGCACAAAGTCGTGAAAAATCATGGAGAACGTCCGATGTATCTGGTTACGGATCATCATGTTCCGATAGTTGACCGTGACACTTACAACAGGGTTCAGCAGGAGCTTGCAAGGCGTTCCAGTAAACGAAAAGTTTCAGATAAAACTACAACTGAACAGGGAAAGTATTCAAGCAAATACGCACTTACCGAATTGCTTATCTGCGGTCACTGCGGTACGCCTTATCGCAGAACTACTTGGGCGGCTCGTGGAAAAAAGCAAATTGTCTGGCGGTGCATCAGCCGTCTGGAACACGGTAAAAAGTATTGCCCAGATTCTCCTACGATAAAGGAAGAAAATCTGCATCAAGGAATCATAAAAGCGATTAATAATTACTACTCATGCCGTAACGATATTGCAAGAATTCTCAAAGCAAACATTGGAACGGTTCTTGAATGTCAGGGGCAGGAAGAAATTATCGCTGCCGAAAACAGACTTAAAGAAATCGACCGAGCAAGAAACGAATTAGTTGGACTGATAGCAACAGGCGGTTGTGATGAAGATAAGCTTGACAGTGAGTTCGCAAAGCTTTATGGTGAGGAACAGCAGCTAAGCGAAAGACTTACCATTCTGAAATCACAGAACAAGACCTCCGCCGAAACTCAGGCAAAGCTCAATAAAATAATGGATATGATAGAGCATGAAAAGTTCGAGTTGGAAACTTTCGATAATGTGCTGATACGAAAGCTAATCGAGTGTGTAAAGGTTCTTAGCAAGAATGAGATTTTGGTGATTTTTAAGGGTGGATATGAAGTCAAAGCAGAAATGGAATAGCGATTAAAATTTACGGCTTGCAGAATTTAAAATCTGCAAGCTGTTTTGGTTGGGAGGTGCTACATTGGCGAGCAATTTTGAAGGTATAAAAACAAGAAAATTCGGAATTGAAATAGAAATGACCGGGTTAACTCGTTGTCAAGCGGCGAAGGCAATTTCAAGAGTTCTAGGCAGTGAGGTTGTCCATGAGGGCGGAAGTTATGACAAATATGTTGTGACGGATTCAAAGGAGAGAAATTGGTCTGTTGTTTATGACGGAAGTATAAGATGTTATAACGCAAACGGCGACCATGCTTCCAAATCATACAGCGTGGAACTCAATTCTCCCGTTCTGGAATATGAGGATATTCCGCTGCTTCAGGAAGTTGTAAGATCACTTAGAAAAGCAGGCGGAGTAACCGGTCCAAGATATTGTGCAGGCACCCATATTCATATTTCAGCAGACGATTATACACCGCAACAGATACGCAATCTTGTGAATATTTTTGCAAGCAAAGAGGATTTTCTATGGGACGCTTTGCAGGTATCTTCTGCCCGTGAATCCTACTGCCACAAGATGGACAAGACATTTATAGAGGAAATTAACCGAAAAAAGCCTAAAGATATGGAATACATAAAGAGGCTTTGGTATCATGGCAGAATGAGCGAGCAGTTTCAGCACTACTCGACAAGTCGGTACGTTATTTGTAATTTACACTCATTCTTTCAGCATGGACATTACGAGATAAGGGCGTACAACGGTTCTTTTCATGCAGGAGAGGTTCGCAGTCAAATCGTTTTGGCATTGGCAATATCAAATGCTGCAATGACAAAAAAATATTGCTCTCCTCATGTTTCGCAGAGTGATAATATGCGGTATAGTTTTCGAGTGTGGCTACTGGGTTTGGGGCTTATAGGTGATGAGTTCAAAAACTGCAGAACTCACTTGCTTAAGCATCTTGATGGCGATATTGCATGGCGACATCCAGAGGATGGAATTGCCGCAAGAGCAAAACTTAAAGAGAAACGTGAAGCAGAACGACAAACCGCCCGTGAGCGGCGTGTTGAGCCTGTAAGCGACAACAGCACACAAATCGAAAATATACCCGATGAAAACATTGAGCCGTCAGAAAGCGAATGTGAGGACTTTGAAGAAGATGAAGAAATGGACATGGAGATGTCAATGTGATAGGAGGTAAAACATGAGTAAAAAACAGTTATATATTGCTTATGGCAGTAACATTAATCTGGAGCAAATGAAATATCGATGTCCGCATTCAAAGATTGTGGGAACATCGGAAATAAAGGATTATGAGTTGGAGTTCAGAGGCGTTGCGACGATCGTTTCAAGCAAGGGTTCGACCGTTCCTGTTCTGATCTGGGAGCTTGATGAAAGAGATTTACCGACTCTGAACCATTACGAAGGCTATCCGAGGCTTTACAGGCAGGAAAAAATGTCTTTTGAATTGAGCGGAAAAACTTGTACAGGCATGGCTTATCTTATGAATTATGGAAAACTTGCTCCGCCGAGCCGACAGTATTACAACACTATTTTGCAGGGATACAGGGAGAGTGGTCTTGACGAAAAGTATTTGCAAACCGCACTTGAAAATGCGCTGGATATTGAGAATTCCGTAAGTGACGAATTAGGTGATGAAGAGATTGAAGATTACGATTATGACGATGATATGCAGATGAAATTTTAAGGAGAGTGGTTGAATGAAATACAAAGGATTTTATGTAAAGATAACTCCCGATACAGATTTGCATCGGGAGGATAAGGACGGGAATGATGTTCAATGTAACGGATTTGTTATTGAAGTTTTTGCTGATGAGTCTGAAAGGGTTCAGATTGATGTTTTTTCGGCTGCGGTGGATTTTGAATTGATGAAAAATAGTCTTGAAGAGGCGGAGCAGTTTGCTAAGGATTATATTGATTGTGAGGTAAAGTAATAGTCATAATATGATGAGGTTTAATGGAATAATTGCTTAAATAGGTATTGATACTAAAGATGAGTATAGCTTAGATATTGAACGAATGTAAATCTGGGAAGTGGAAATTGTTTTAGTAAGATAATTTAGCGCCTTTACTATTAACAAAATATTAAATTAATGTTATCATAATATGCTTGTTAAAATATCTGCTTTGATATACAATATATTTTAGAAAGCTATGCTTATTTGTAATGAAAGGAGCGAAGGTTTCTATGCCAGATAATAGTAGAGTTATTAATCGTGTGTTTACACGCACTGTAATGAACGACTTGATAAAAAATGGACATAGTGAAGTCTTTGATGTGGTTGTTCAACGTTATGTAAATGATCCGGAAGGAAAAAATCACGGTGAAATAATTAGTGAGATATATTCACATTTAAGTGATTCGTATAGGAATGAGTATTATTATATGAATACCTTATTAAATAAGCTTCTGGTTGGAATACACAGCGTAAATACAACAACTGCCCTTTCACAAATTAGAATAGCAGATCATATAGCTGATTTTGTTATGATAAATGGTGAGGGACAGGTATATGAGATTAAATCCGATTTGGATAATTTTGAACGATTAAATGATCAATTATACGATTATTTTAAAGCATTTAGCAAAGTATCAGTTTTGGCATCAGAGCATGAAAGAGAACATGTTGAAAAGGTTTTGGATAAACTAGGTGATATGGGCGATTCAGTTGGTATTTATGTTCTATCAGAAAATGATACTATTTTTAGTAAAACTAGTGGTAGGCAGCCCAAACAATACGATGAAAATCTGGATTATAAGACAATTTTTTCTTTGTTAAGAAAAAAAGAATACGAAAACATTATTTTAAATTATTATCATGAATTGCCTAAGGTTGCACCAGTTTTCTTTTATAGAACGTGCCTGGAACTTTTTAAAAAGATCCCAATATTAGATGCTCAGAGGCTAGCATTTCAAGAGTTGAAAAAAAGGAACAGAATATCTAAAATAGTTTTTGACAATATACCAAGCGAATTAAAAGCCGCAATTTATTTTTCAGGACTTTATAAAAATAGTTTTGATTTAAATGTTATGCTTAATACAACATATAGGAGGTAGTGTTTATGTTTTTTCCATATTTCAGAGGCAGACAATATGAATTATTGGCGTTAAAAGAGCTTGCACAAAAGGGACTTATTAGCAAATATGTAATCCCAGTTGTTGAACCGATAAAGATAAGCCCTACATTAAAAAACACAATACAATCTTTTGAAAAAGCAGGCTTAAAATTTGCAATGATCTTAAATCCAACTGTGGGTGATTTTAATGATTCGGATATTTCATCTTTGTTGGAAATTATGAATGATAGTATTATTCCGGCAGTTATTATTAACGAGCGTGCTGAAGAAACACTCTACAATATTGAACACAAAAAAGGTTTGACTAAGGATAAAGTGCTATCTGTCCTGAATAGTCCTGATTATGTGGAAGATTTCCAGGATATATATATGGAGGATGCCCCCAAATATGTTCTTTTGCCGGACGAAAGACGTATGCGACGTGCGGTAAAAGAAAATAAAGTGTTGTTCGAAGATAAATTCAATAAACAGCCTAAGAATTCTGATTATCTGAAATGCGAAGATGAACCGTTTTCTGAAGATCATTTATATTTTAAAGATGAAGGATATAAGGGGTTTGGCGATTATTCTATTGTCGGGGATAATTACGAAGAAGGTGGTTTCTCCCCACGTGCTGTTGCTATTCACATCGTATATGTATCAGATGATAACAGATTGAGAATACATCACTTTGTTTCTGACTCAAATTACGATATAACGGATGTGGCTGGAAAATTCTACGAGGCAGTATCTAAACTTTCACTTTGGTATAAAAACGGTCAGGAAAAACAGAATACAAATGCGTTATCTACACTTCTTGATTTTGCTCAAAAGGGATACTATCCTGGTTTGCCAACAATAAAAAAATTATCAATTATGCATCACTTGGAACTTGTAAATAAATATTTAACGACAGAGGTATACAAATAATGAAATGCTGCATTGATTGTTTCAAGGATAGTGAGATTCGTGAGATAATTCATAAATACGGCACAAGTGGAAATTGTGATTTCTGTTCTGCAAAAAATGTTGATGTTTATGATATATCGAATTTTCCTAACATGATTTCTGATAAAATTATAAGTTTAATACAAATATATTCACCGTCTCAACGTTCTGACGCACGGTTTTTAAAAGAAGTTCTTAGAGATGATTGGGATATTTTTAATGGAGGAGCAGAAGGAATAAAAACACTTCTTACAGCACTATGTCCATTAGAGTCAGAGTTGGATATTGATAAAGATATACTTGTAAAAAAAGTTGCAATTGAGAAATTGCATGATACTGATTATATTAATGATTACGGAGTTGCAAGAGGATTATCTTGGGCTGAATTTTCAGAATCTATAAAACATACTAATCGTTTTTTTAGCAGTAATTTTAATGCAGATGTGTTTTCTTCCTTTCTAACAATGGTTCAGAAAACTTATGAAAAAGATACTAACTTTTATAGAGCTAGAATTTCACCTAACGTAGAAGGTTTTGGTACGGAAAATATGTCTGTACCACCGATAGAAAAAAGAACTGCTGGTAGAGTAAATCCTGATGGAATAGGTGTATTGTATTTATCTACAGATGATAAAACAGTATTAAATGAAACTAGAGTTACGGCTTACGATTATGTTACAATTGGAACATTTAAAAATAAAAGGCCATTAAGGGTGGCTAATATATCTGAAATTTCCAGAGTAAGCCCATTTTTGTATAATGATGAATTTGAGCGCTTCGCACTAAACAGAAAAGTTTTTCAAGAGATGGCATATGAAATTGCGAAGCCAATACGAAGAAATGATAGCCCATTGGAATATCTTCCCACTCAATATATTGCGGAGTTTGTAAAAAGCGAAGGTTATGATGGTGTAGAATATGAAAGCACATTAAGAGAAGGAGGAATTAATTTAGCGTTATTTGATGAATCTTTGGTGGAATGTATTGGTGTTAAAACTGTTGAGATTACTAATGTAAAGTATGAATTTCGAGAATAAGAAATTTTGCAAATTTTGATATATACAAGCAAAGTTTGTTCTATATATTTTATCCGGTATCTAGTTATATAAGCGGTCGATTAGAAAATCATAACTAATGGAGGAGAAACAATGGCAAGTTATTTAGAAGTAAAAGAAGTATTGAAAGACATATTAAATTTAAACACTGATATTAATGAAATTTGCGATATAGTTATGCCAGATCCTTACATCCAGTCGGAAGAAAGAAATATCGTTTTTTCTAACGCTGATTTGAAGAATGCTTATGATAATATGCAGATTTTTGATAAAGAAAAACTTGAAATCTATTCATCTACTTATCGAGAGGTAGCACTTCAGCTTTTGGAACCGTCTATGGTGAGACGAATGATGTATTTAGAAACGATTAGTGATTCAATTAATGGGTTAGAATACTCGTTAGGACCTGCTTCAAGTGAATATTGTGTCTTTTTGTTAAGTGAACTTGCTGAACAAGTAAAAGCCAATGGGATAAGAACCCTTGGAGATATAAGAATTAGAACTCGTATGTTTTTTAGGCATAATAGAAAAATTTCAGAGATAGGCAACTCAATGGAATTATTATCAGATTTTCTTAGAGCGAATACACTTAAAATAAGTTCTACACAGTCTGTTCCTTTGTCAAGATTTAGAGATTACGCGGTATCTTTTGAGTTTCATTTCATGTATAAACAAGGAACTGCAATCTCGGAATATACAGATATACAAGATATGTATTCTATCGGTAATTCTGTTTTTCGTTTTCCAAGAAAGAAATTAGATTCTTCACCACAAAGAATCTACAATAAAGATGTAATTGATTATTACACAATGGCAATGGAATCTCGAGACCCATTTACTGTGTATATTTCATTCTACCATATTATCGAGCATTATTTTGATGCAGTATTTAGAAAGAAACTTACCGAAGAGATAAAAAACAAGATAACACATCCTGACTTTTCGTATAAAGATGAAACTAAGCTTTATGAGTTGGCGAAATATATAAAGAAGCATATGAATAGTGACGATGATTCTGGAAAAGGAAATGAATTTGAATCCTTGAAATATGTATTAATTGAGTATGTAGATATTGACGAGCTAAAAAAATATATTAATAACATTGATGCTACTGCTATAGATTATTATCAAAATAATTTGGTTCCATTTACAACATCAAAGAAAACTAAAATTGCTTGGTCTAATGCTCAAGGAGTTTACACCAATTTAGCAACGCGTATTTATGAAACAAGAAATTCTCTTGTTCATAGCAAAAGCGAAAATACCGCTAATCAATATAGGCCGTATGAGAACAAAAAAGAACTCACTTTAGAAATAGCATTAATAAAGTCTGTTGCAGAATTAGTTTTAATTAATTCTAGCAAAATAATTTAAAAACAATTAATTAAGTTCAACTTCCTATAATCTAATGCATTATTTGAAATTCATTTCTCTAAATAATAATGTAATTAACAAAAGGATAGATGTTAGTTTTTCATACTGTAAGCTATTTTGGTGGTTCTGAAAAAAACAAAAAATAGGTGATTACGTCTCGTCGCTGTTATTATCTATTTTATGCAGACATCACAGTCACTCGCCGTGACGGGATTGTTCCGTTGCGGCTTTGTTGTGTTTTTTTCATTTATCCCTTGCTGAGAGAGTATTCATCTATTTTGTAGTCCCAATACAGAGTGTTTTCTAAGTCGTAGACGTTTTGTCTGCGGCTTTTTTTGTTTATCTGCTACAAATTTTGCAGTATCAATTTGCATAAAGATACAAATTATTGGCGATTTATAAATAAAACTATTTACAAAATTATGATGTTGATTTAAGATATGAGTGTAGTTGCACCTCGCCAAACTCATGAGCGAATATTTTCTCCTTTGCGACAAAGAAAAATAGTCTTATTTACCTCAAACGGGAAAATAATAGGATATAATAAAAGCAGTACCGGAATGCCTGGCACTGCTTCTAAGAAAGGAAATCCATATGATATACAAAATAACCTTGTTTGACGCCAACTTTCCCTCATGCACAAGCGGTACAGCTTCGTTTTTTACTGAGGATATCGACGAATTTGAACACAATTATTTTTCTGATGAAAATGTGGAATCGAACCATCTTGAAGCGCAGAAACAACGCTATTTCCGCAGTAAGGCAGGGGAAATTGTCACCGACTATTACTCCGATGCCCCTGAGCTGAACATTTTTCAGTATGCAGAATATGGCACTATCGAAAAGCGAAAGACTTTTCATTACAATGACAAGATCTTTGAGCTTCACAACGGATATTTAATTCCTTGTCCTATATACGCCGCAGAAGCTATTGTCGAGCTGGCGCAGATAGCGTTTAAAAAGAACCCTGATGAGGAGGGTGAAAAGTATCTTGTGGCAAGATATTCACTGAGCGGAGTGTGCTGTGTGGGTTCTTCTTTGGATAAGTTCGAGGACTGCACCCCTTATGGAAATCCTATTATCAAGACCTGCTATCCTGAAGATCTGCCGTACAAAGGTGAAAAAGAAATCTATTCTGATTGCAAACTGTCAACATTTGCATGGGTGGAGCTGTATCAAACCTGTTTCAAGGGCGACAATGTCAACGGCTATGAGATAGAAGAGCCTACAGAAGAACAGCTTGCGTGGATAATGCGTGATATTCCAGGGGAGGCAGGCTAGTCTGCAGTGATGACACTGCCTATATCAATGTCGTTTTCTCTGAGATACCGGTCAGCTATTTTCAACCATTTTTGTGTGCCGTCAGAGCTTTCGATCAAAACACTGCACATGAGTTCGCTGTCCTCCGGTATGCCCTCGCAGCCGTAATCCTCTTCACTTATGTCTATAACTTTGTATTTCATGCTTTCAAGACCTTTCCGGTGTGATATTGGTGATACTATAATTATAGCACGGCATTAATTTTTTTCAAGAGAAATATACTAAGCACGGCACATGACCGTGCTTTTTTGTTAGGTCGATTGTTAATAAAATGTAAAATATCTCTACAACCTGTTGACTTAGAGCTAACTCCAGGTGGTACAATATAAGTAAGCTAAAGCTAAGAAAAATTATAAGTAAAACAGGAGGAAATGAAAATGTATCTTGAAAAAATAAACTTACCTGCTGACGTTAAAAAGCTCACTGTTGATGAAATGACAGCGCTGGCTGAGGAAATGAGAAAGGCTCTGCTTTTTAGGCTCAGCAAGCATGGTGGACATTTTGGTCCTAACTTCGGCATGGTGGAAGCCACTATCGCAATGCACTATGTTTTTGAATCTCCTAAGGACAAGATAGTTTTTGACGTTTCACATCAAAGCTATCCACATAAAATTCTCACAGGCAGAAAGGAGTCCTACCTTGACGCTGACAAGTTCGATGATATCTCAGGCTACACAAACCCAGAGGAGAGCGAGCATGACTTGTTTACGGTTGGCCATACTTCCACTTCTGTGAGTCTTGCAAGCGGTCTTGCAAAGGCCAGAGATCTCAAGGGTGAGGAGGGCAATGTTATCGCTGTTATCGGCGACGGCTCTCTCAGCGGTGGTGAAGCTCTGGAGGGTATCGACTTTGCAGGGGAAATGGATACAAACTTCATAATCGTTGTGAACGATAACGATATGTCTATCGCAGAAAACCACGGCGGTATGTACAGAAATCTCAAGCTTCTTCGTGATACCGAGGGCAAGGCTGAATGTAACCTTTTCAAGGCAATGGGTCTTGACTATGTTTTCGTTAAGGACGGCAACGATATTCCTTCGCTTATTGAGGCTTTTGAGGGCGTAAAGGACAGCAAAAAGCCTGTTGCCGTTCACATTGTAACACAAAAGGGCAAGGGCTATGCTCCTGCGGAAAAGGATAAGGAAACATGGCACTGGCATATGCCGTTCGACCCTGAAACAGGCAAGTCCCTTTACAATCCTGAGGGCGAGGATTACGGAACTGTTACCTGCAATTATCTTCTTGAGAAAATGCAGGCTGACAAGTCCGTGTGTGCTATAACCTCCGCTACTCCGACGGTTTTCGGCTTCACTCCTGATGTCAGAAAGAAAGCAGGCAAGCAGTTTATGGACGTGGGCATTGCAGAGGAACACGCAATGGCACTTGCCTCAGGTATAGCAAAGAACGGCGGAAAGCCTTTCTACGGTGTTTACAGCTCGTTCTTACAGCGTACCTACGACCAGCTTTCTCAGGACGTTTGCATAAATAAAAGTCCTGTTACAATAGCTGTTTTTGCGGCTTCGGTTTACGGCATGAGTGACGTTACTCACCTTGGAATTTACGATATACCGATGATATCAAATATCCCTGAGCTTGTTTATCTTGCACCTGTAACAAAGGAAGAATATCTTGCAATGCTGGATTGGTCCCTTGAACAGAAAGAACACCCTGTTGCAATAAGAGTTCCTGCAAGCCTTGTTTCAGACGGCAAGCCTTTCACAAAGGATCTTTCAAAGCTCAACAAGTATGAGATGACACAGCAGGGAAGTCAGGTTGCTGTTATCGCACTTGGTTCATTCTACGGCTTGGGCGTTGAGGCCGCAAAGCTTATCGAGAAAAAAACAGGTGTCAAGGCTACTGTAATAAACCCTTACTACATAACAGGCATTGACAAGGAAATGCTTGAAAGCCTTAAGGCTGACCACAAGACCATTATCACTCTTGAGGACGGTGTTCTTGAGGGCGGCTTTGGCGAGAAGATAGCAAGATTTTATGGTGACAGTGATGTAAAGACCCTTTGCTTTGGTCTTGAAAAGAAGTTCTATGACCGCTATGACCCTGCCGAGGTGCTGAAAGAAAATCACCTTACCCCTGAGCAGATAGCCGAGGACGTTATAAAAACTCTTTGATATTTGAGGTGACAATATGAAAAATATACTTGTTATATCCGCAAGCCCTAGAAAGGGCGGAAATTCCGACGTGCTTTGCGATGAGTTCATAAAGGGCGCACAGAAGGCAGGACACAAGGTGGAAAAAATATTTCTCAGAAACTTTAAGGTGAACTACTGCACAGGCTGCGGCGTTTGCAACAGCACTCACAAGTGCGTGCAGAAAGACGATATGGCGGAGATAATGGACAAAATGGTGAACTCTGACGTTATCGTTTTTGCAACGCCTGTTTATTTCTACACCATGGACGCTCAGCTCAAGACACTCATTGACAGAACAGTGCCGAGATACACTGAAATGGTAAATAAAGAAGTGTATTATATACTCACTGCGGCTGATACCAATGCCGCTAACCTTGAAAAGACAGTTGTGAGCATAAGGGGATTTACTCTTGACTGTCTTGACGGGGCAGTTGAAAAGGGTATCCTTTACGGCACAGGCGTGTGGGACAAGGGCGAAGTGCAGAGCAGTGCACACATGAAAACCGCTTACGAAATGGGACTTCATTCATAAAATCCATTTGGAAGAGAGCTTGCTTTGGCAGGCTCTTTTTTCTTGATTAAAAATGCAAATCGTGATATACTATAATAAGTTTAGAAACATCAAGGAGAGAGAAAAATGCTATTTAGTGAAGAGGCTATCGGCTTTTTGTTTGAAAATCATACGAGAGATAGCAAGGAATGGTTCAAGGAGCATAAGGCAGATTATCACAGGCTCATAGAAGAGCCTTTTGCGGAGCTTATCACTGCGCTCACGCCTATAATGAACGATATTGACAGCAGGATAGTATGCAATCCGAAAAAGATATCAAGGCTTTACAAAGACGCACGTTACAACAAGGGCGGACCCATATTCAGAGAGAGCGTGTGGTGTTCTTTGAAATGCCAGCGTGACAAAAGCGAATATCACCCTATGCCTGAGTTTTATTTCTATATCTCTACCCATGGTTTCGGCTATGGTTGTGGATATTACAAAACCGACAGAGAAAGCATGGACGAAATGAGGGCGATGATACTTGCAGGGGCGCAGGAATATAAAAAGGCTCGCAAAGCTTTGAAAGCGAACAGCAAGTTCGTTTTGTTCGGTGACGAGTATAAGCGTGACCATTTTCCAAATGCCAGCCGTGAGGACGCTTTGTGGCTCAATAAAAAGGATATCGGTGTAAGCTTTGACAGTGAAGACCCTAAGCTGCTTTTCAACGTGAACTTGCTGGACACAGTATGCAGTGACCTTGCTTCTCTTGGAGATGTATACAGATTTTTTATGAGGGCGGAGGATAATATTTTGCAGAAAAAAGTAAAATAGCGGAGAAATTGTGTCTTGTTTGAGAATGCTTTCTGACAATTTTGTGTAAAACGCTATAAATTTTCTGGTTGTTTTATTGAAATATACAATTTATATGCTATTTGTTCAAAGAAATATTGACAGTGAATTGATTATATGTTATACTTTTATTATCCGAGGCACCGATGAAGTAAGGTGTATACTATGGGTGGATAAAAAATTATAAAGGCAAGACGTTTGAAATCTATTGAACGGTGTTGTCATGAAGGGGATCAGTGTGTGCGGCAGGCTTTTTATAGAATTACCTGCGGTGCAGCAAAAAGAGTGATAAAAAAATGCTCTCCGAGGTTTTCGGAAAGCATTGCAGAGCGTAGCTTATTTATCTTTTCACAGCCTGTGCAGCGAAATGCTGACAGGTCTTTTTGTTTATATGGATATGTTTGCTTAGGCTGACTTTAAATATGATATGTAAGTCTGTCGGCAAAGATAGTTATAAGCGGCAGAGTTACAGCACTGAGGATAGTGGTGATTGTAAAGATCTCTGAGGCTGTTTTAGGGTCCTTGTCAAGGTTTACAGCGAACATTGTACACATGGTCGCAGCAGGGCAGGCGGCGGCTATGGTAACTGTCATAAGAACTATCGGAGGAGGATCAAGTATCCACATTGCAAAGAAACCTGCCACAGGGAGTATTATGAGCTTGCACAGTGAAACGTAGTAGATACGGCGGTTTTGAAGGGCTTTCAAAACGTTGGTCTGTGCGGCTGTTGCACCTGCTATCACCATGGCGATAGGCGTGTTCATATCTGCTATGTACTGCAAAGCTGTTGCAGGAACTTTCGGCAGTCTGATATTTGTAAGATAGCAAATAAGACCGACCACAACGGCTATAACTGACGGTGAGATAAGGGCTTTCACAAGAGAAGAAAAGTCACGCTCGCCTTTCATTGTCATAAGTCCGTGAGTCCAGATAAGGACGTTGAAGAACGTAAGATACGCTGTAAGATACAAAACGCCCTCTGAGCCGTAAATGCCGTTTATAAGAGGTATGCACATGAATGCACAGTTTGAATATATTGACGAAACACGCTCCACCGCAAGGTCGGGAGTCTTTTTTCTTATAAGAACATAGGTGAGCAAGATAGTCACTGCATAGGATATCGCTGACAGCAGAAACGACCACAGCAGACCATGAACAAGGGTCTTGTCATATTTTGACTGATAGGACATGAATATAAGCACAGGATTGATTATATTCAGTGCGAATGAGGACAACTGTTTTGTACCGTCCTTTGTGATTATCCCTTTTAAATAGCAAAATGCGCCTATAATAAGGATAATGAACATTATTATTATTTGGTTTCCGATTATCAGACCTGCTTCCATTTTTACTTCCTCTTTCACATATATTTTTCTTCTTTAGGTGTTCTTTCGTCATAATACCCAAATATTATATCAGACTTTTGTGAAAAAAGCATGAACTCACAGTATACATTGATAGGCGATTTTTGTGTTTTTTATGTGCGTAAATAAGGTAAAATAGCAAATAATTCATCGATCTTTACGCTCTGCCTTATGTAGGTTTGTCAATCATATTGGACACTATTATTAAGAAATTCGATAGGCGAAAACCATTTGAGGGGACGCATAG
>NZ_JBCPGA010000049.1:0-15551 GCF_040914135.1 Ruminococcus sp. RTP21204st1_B2_RTP21204_210225
AGTTTTGCGGTATCAATGTTTTCTTTCTCAAAGAATACTGTTATTCCAAGGCTTTTAAGCTCCCTTATATTTTTCAGACAATCCTTAGTGTTTCGGGCAAATCGGCTGATAGACTTTGTGTATATCCTGTCTATCTTACCTTTCCGACAGTCGCTTATCATTCGCTGAAACTCATCACGCTTGTCCTCACGAGTACCTGTTATTCCCTCATCTGCATATATGTCAACAAGCTGTTCTCTGTCAGACTTTTCGAAAGCTTTCTCGTAATATCTTGTCTGAGCCATAAAGGAATTAAGCTGATCTTCGCTGTTTGATGACACACGGCAGTATGCCGCACAGCGGAGCTTATGGTTTTGTTCTTCTGATATTGTCGGCTGTATTATCGTTACCGTTGTCATTTTCTCACCTCCGTTTTACCAACAATGATACCACAAATCTTTATGGAATGGTATCACTATACTTGATAAAATTACTTATCCGAATCTGTGCAGTTTTCACGTTTGTCGGCTTGTCCTGCGGTTATGCACAAAGCCATTGCAAATACGCCGACTGTACCGCCTATGATTAATCCGATAATAAATCCTAACATTTCAATTTCTCCTTAAGCTGCGTCTTTTGATGACGCAAATTCTTTGTATATATCTTCTGTATTTCTGTTGATGTAATTATGCTTTTCGCTTTCTTTAAGAAGTTTATCAAGCTTATCTGCGAATATCCTTGCCATAAAGTCGTTATACTCTGCCTGTCCGAACTTAGTCATCAAAATCCACTCCTATGCTTATTTTCATCGCTTTTTCTACTTTTTCCATAAGTTCAAGATCAACCGAACCCACATAATTTTTCAGACGATATCTGTCTATGGTCCGTATCTGCTCTGCAAGAACGATCGAATCTTTGGGCAATGCTTTTGAACCCTTGATATGGATATGCGTGGGAAGATGATTCTTTTGGGCTGTGGACAGCGGAAGAACCACGAGGGTGGGGCTGTACTTGTTTCCCACATTATTCTGCACTATCAGCACAGGCCGTATACCTCCTTGTTCCGAACCGACAACGGGATCAAGGTCTGCGTAAAAGATATCACCTCGTTTGATCAGCATTTTCCTTCACCTTTTTCTTTAGAGTTTCAAAAACTTTCTTATTCCTTATACAGCTATGAAACGGACAGAACAGCACATTTGTATCTCTGACATACCACACACAGCCGCAGCATAAATGTTTTTTCGATAATCTGATTGTAGGAGCAGGAATATATACTCCCAATTTATTATATTCGTACTGAAAATCTGATTTTTCAGGCTTAACTTTTTCGCTCATATATCAGCCTCCTGACCTTTGTTAATTTATATGTAACAGGCGGTCTGCAAAAGTGTGCAAACCGCCTTATATTCGTTTTGCCTTCGTCTGATTCGTAAATTTCAGACGATTTTCCGTGATATTTATCCTCGATATCCGTCACGGCGGAACTCTGCAAGCGACCGACAGCTTATCGGTCTCATGGGCATTTCACCCGCTATTTTAGCCCCTACTGGGAAGTATCATTATCCTCACACGTTTCATCGCCTTTTCGGAAAGCTGTTCCGAATTTTGAAACGTCATATTTATCGCTCATCCTTTCGGAGTCTTGGCGTATGGTTTCTTTGGCTGCCGAGATTTCATACCGGCCGTGTGATCAACGTACTTGCAGAGTTGATATTCTATTGTCAAGTTACTTGGAGCTTTTATTCTCCTTACACTTGTATAGGGGTAGAAGTCTGGTATTTAACAACCGTTTTTTATTGTGATTTCAAAAGTTTGTTAAGCTTGCACAAAATCCTACGTTTCTTTTTGTTAATGTTTTGCTGAGTGGTATGTAGAAAACAAGCGACCTCGTTTTCCGTCTTATTTTCAAAATATATTGCAAAGATCAACCTTCGTTCATCATCAGAAAGTTCATTCAGACAACTATACAGCTTTTCAAATTTAATATTCTGTATCACTCTTCTTTCGACGTCGTCATTTTCTGTTCGGAACTCCTGAAAGTTTTCAAGTTCTCCGTTAATGTTTCCTTTCAATGCAGAGAACTGGATCTCGTGCTTATAGAACGATTTATTGTTGTCATCAATATTCCATTGGGTTCTATTGTAATATGTGCGGATCTTTTCGCTTACTTCAATTTCAACGTATCTTTTGGTTATGGTGTCATAAACACTTACTATGTTTTTGCTCATTTTTTATTCCTCCGTTTTGATTTTCTTGTTCTGAATCAAAACGAAGGCTTATGGATATTTGGCTATGTATTGCTGCCAGTATTTAAAAATGGGCATAAAAAAACTCCATTTCTGCTCTTAAAGCAAAAATGGAGTTAACAAAAATAAAAAAATAGAAACCGACACTAGCTTTAAAAGCTACTTGTCAGGCTTCTACTCCGATTTTAAACAAACGTGTGATGCTTGTACTAAGTAATTAATATTATTTAATGGTTTTAACGTTATTGTTTCTCGGCATTTCCAACACTTGATCATAACTGCAAAGTTTGTACCGAAATAACTATTCTCGCCTTTTCCTGTTATTACATCAAAAAGTCTGCCACCACATATTGGGCAGCGTATATGATGTATATTATCTATTGTCAATCTATCAATCCTCCGACGTTTAGCTGGTAAGCTAAACTGATGCTAAATAAATTTGCGGCATAAACCGCAAAATTATTTGTTCATTTTTGAAGTTGGTCTATGAAATCAAGCCAATCTTTTTCTGTTGCACTATTTTCCTGTGCTTTACGAATCGCTTTTGTTACAATATTATTGCTCTTTAGATATGTAATAATGTCCGGACTAATTGTATCATTTGATGCTGCATAGAGATCATATATTTTATGTGTTTCCGCTTCGTCCAAGTGCAATTTATTAATCATTCGGTCAAGCACTTCAATAGTTGGATTGCTTCTTGCTCCGCTTTCAAGTTGACTGAGATATGCTGTAGATATCCCAATCTGTCTTGCGAGTTCTTGCTTGGTCATAGAGTGTTGTATTCGTTTCTCGGATATGAACTGACCGAATCTGAGTTTGTCAGTCATGTTTTGTGTTCTTTACTGAACTACGATTTTAAAAACAGAAACACCTGCAAAATCGTACAATTCAGTATATTGATCAAAATTTTTTACATTTGAAGCTCTCCAAGCATTTATAGTCATAAAAATTCTCCTTATTAAATTTCATATGATGCATGAGTCTTATTTAATTATACGTTTTACATTATCGATGTCAACAAAATTGGCATAAGGTGAAGATGTTTAGCACGAAATGCAAAGATCAGAAAACTAACATAATATGCTTGACCTTGTTGTTTTATTATGGTAAAATAAAAAAGAACCCTGATACAAATTCAGAGTTCTAAATTGAATTATTTTTTTGACTTTCCTATAACCTCAATGAAATACGCTAAATGCTCACGTTCTGCGTTGTCCATCTTTGCCATTATTTCTACAGCGTCGCCTATAGTCATTTTATTTGTTAGCTTTATTGCATAAGTGTCATTAAGATTTGTCCTGCTTGCACTTTTGCCGAGAATATAATCTGTAGTAACGTTATAAAAGTCGGCAAGTCGATACACAACTTCTGTAGGTGGGACAGTTAATCCTTTTTCATAGTGAGAAATCGTGCTAGGAGAAAGATGAAGATGTTTTGCTATATCTGTTTGTGTTAGAAAGTTTAGCTCTCGCAGATTGATCAATGTTTTAGCTATAATGCGTTTTTGCTTTTCGCCAAAAACATTTGAACTTTTTACTTGCTTTTTCATAATATATGCTCCGCCTCTCTTTCCGGTTCCAACACTTTTATTATAGTATAAATATAGTCCAAAGTCATAAATCTGTATTATTTATAAAAATCAGCGAATTTTGTCGTAAAATTATATCACAAATACAATTGTTGTGATTTATACTACATTTTAAGGAGGAAATACATATGCTCAGAGTGGCAATATGTGATGATAATAACGTATTTGTTAATAAAATGTCACAAGCTGTAAAATCTGAATTTACAAGGCAGAATAATGAAGATATTGAGTTAGAGACCTATGTTTCAAGCGAATTAATGTTCCAGCACCACTTAATAAAGCCATTTGATGTGATTTTTCTCGATATTGATATGCCGGAGCTCGACGGATTTCAATTAGCGGCTAAGATTTCAAGTTCAAACGACTGTTACATAATTTTTGTTACCAATCATCCTGAACTGGTTTATGATAGTCTTTATTTCCGACCACTGAATTTTATAACCAAAAGCAATGATTCTTTTTTCACAGAAAAACTACATAGTGTGGTTAATCAGCTCTTCAATGAAATGAAGCAAAACACAATTATTATTTTGGAAAATAAAGAAGTCGGAAGAGTTCCGCTGCAAATAAAGAGCATTTATTATATTGAGAGCAGTAAACATTATGTTATCTATCATTCAGAACATAACGAACCGATAAAGATCAGAGGTAATATTGGTGAATTGGAGATTCATTTTTCTCAATATGATTTTGCTCGGATACACAAGAGTTTTCTAGTTAATCTTCGTCACATTTTTAATATAGATAGAAATAAAGACGAGATAATTTTTAAGCAAGGCTTTAGATTAAATATGAGTAAAAACTACAAACAAACTGTTGATGAGAAATTAACACAGTATTTGAGGAAGACAAAATGAAGAACTTGCTATGGAAATGCTTTGAGCTTGTGATTAATTATTATCAGGGCTTTATTATGACATGGTTTGTGTATAGATTTCTAAATCCTAAATCTCTCAAACAGGCAAAAACATTTCTTTCGATTTTTAGTATCATATTTGGAACAACCATAACCCTGTTAAATCACATCACTTTATATGAGGGATTTACAAGTACTTTATATTTAGTTATATTGTTGGTATATGCCATTATTGCCTTTAACGACAGTATTATTAAAAAACTACTATCAACGATCATTCCCAATATTATTCTGCTGCTTATCACTTCTGTTGAACTTAATTTATTATCATCTCTAAATAGAATAAGCGTCAAGGACTTGATTACAAATGATAATAGCGTAAGATTCATGACTTTGATTGTAATCCAGATTTCTCTTTGGATCTCCTTGAAAATTATAATCAAGCTGTTCAAATTCTCTGACAGTTATACAATATCAGATTGGTCTCCGATTATCACAGTATTAATATCTTCCTTTATTCTAGTATCACTTCTCCATGTACTTTCACTCAATGCGGATGATACGCAAAGAATATACATCAATTTATCATACCTGGTTATCATTATACTGAATTTCCTAATGTTTTACGTTATTTATTCACTCTTCTTCAAGAATGCTCAGATAAAGAATATGAAGGTACTATCCGTAAAAGAACAGTATATGGAACAGTATGTTAATAATGCGGAGACTCAATACGAGCTGATCAGAAAAATAAGGCACGATATAAAGGATCAACTTACCACCGTTTATGAATTGCTCACAAGTGGCAAAACCGAAGATGCTTTGGAATTTATTGAACAATCCAACGGCATTGTTAAAGCTACAATGACATTTGTTCAAACCAATAATCCAGTTGCAAATGCAATAATCAACTCTAAATTGTCTACTGCATCAACTTTAGGAATAAAGGTGTCATGTATTACGGTAAATGACTTTGTAGGTATCAATGAGCTTGATCTATGTGACTTATTGAGCAATACTTTGGAAAATGCGATCACAGCCTGTGAAGCTATGCCGCCAGATTTAAACAAGTTTATCTATTTGGAAATCAGTAAAGAAAACAACATTTATACATTTATAGTGAAAAATTCTCTAGATAAGTCTGTTATTAGCGAAAATCCAAAATTAAAAACCACAAAGAAAGATATCATAAACCATGGACTTGGCACTTCTATTATTAGGGACATAGTAAATAAATACAGTGGAAGATATGATTACTATGAAATTGACAATGCTTTCTGCTGCTCTATAATCTTAGAAACTTAACTCATATGATAGCTCGGCTTATGCCGAGTTATTTTTTTGTGCCTGAAAACTGCACAATATGCCAAAACGCTTGACGAAAGATATTTTATATTGTAAAATTCAAAAAAAGCAAGGTGAAAATTATGAATTACTTGGTATCTCAGATTGTTAATTTTATTACGGAACAAGATGTAATCAGTGATGAATCAGATGTACAAGACTTTTATAGATATGGAATAGAAATAAGTATTTCATCGTTACTTAACATAGTTCTTGTTGTAATAGCAGGTATCCTTATTCATCATATAATCGAAAGTATTGTTTTTCTTACACTATTTATACTTATCAGATCATTCACCGGAGGCTATCATGCCGACACATACTTTAGGTGCAATCTATTGATGTGTACTACATTCATATTAACCGCTTTAGCCAATAGTATATTTTCTAATAAATTCTCCCTATTGATTATTATTGTTTTAATCTGTGTTACTGAACTGATAGTTTCTATCTTGGGTCCTATAGAGAATAAGAATAAACCAATTGATGATTCGAAAAGAATAAAGCTTAAAATAATAGGGATAGTTATAACTTTAATAATTAATTGTACCGGATTGTTTCTTTCGAGAAGTTATCTAGGTACAATGATTATATTAACAACTTTTTTAATTGCCTTGCTCATGATTGCAGCAAAGATTAAAGAGAGAGGAAGTGATTAATGTGAAAAGTTTAAAAAAACTACTAGCTGAAATGATTCAGAAGATTGCAAAACATACAGCAATTTTGGCTTGTGGAGCAGCTTCGGCATACGGTGGATATCAGACTAAAGAGCCAAAGAACATCTACAAGAGATAAGCATCAAAAAACACAATTCAAAAGATTGGCATATTCGACTATTACGATCTACACTAGTATAGTTTTGAGCTGAATTAATCATTTTGTGCAGGAAGAAGATTGATTCAAAGGTTTTCAAAGTACTGTAATACTTGTCATAGCAAGTATAGAAATTGTCTTTTACTTTGCTTAAAGATGGTTTTTTTAGAATACAGACTTTAGGTCGGGAGTATTGCGTTTGTCTTATGATGAAAGCAATAAAAAATTTCAAGGAGGTTTTCAATATGAAACTTAAGAAGAAAATTGCGGCTATGGGTGCTGCTGTTATGATAATGGCTTCTATGAGTGCTATAGGTGCTAGTGCGTATCAAGCATCATATGAGGATAGTTATCGAATTATACTTGCATATACGTCTTATACTCCAAGCGAGACAGATTCAGTGGGAACGGTAACGAATCTTTCAACTACAAAAACAAATTACTCTGTACAGTCAACCCTTTATTACAAGACTTCTGCAGCAAAAATCGGTTCTTATACTCCTTCTGGATGGAAAAAAGGTACGCTGTCCAAAGGTCAGCTTTTGAAAGCAACAACAACCCATAACCGTAATACTAGTTATAAGTATTCTGCCAGAACTCTAGTCATGAAAGATAATAGAGTTTTTAAGGATATTCAGTCTGATTACTAATATATAACCCTGAGGAGCTAAAGCTCCTGCGGCAAGCTTGCTTCGTCGCAGCCGATGAAAAGCTACGCTTACATCGGGCTTTGCTCCGAATTAAATATGCATTAAAGAAATTTTAATAAAAATCAATTGAACATTTTACAAAGGCAATGCATTATCTGAATAACATCAGATAATGTATTGCCTTAATGGGTTTGAAGGAGGAAAGAATGTACACGCTGAAAAATCTTAGAAATATGATGAAAAATCATACCGGTATGCTGGTTCTACTTGTGATTTCTATGTTTGTTTCATTCGGGGTTTTGTTTTTCGGTGTTGGATTGTACTATCAGTACAGCAAAAATATTGAGGACGGCGAAATTGACAGCTATGCTGTCGGTTTTTCCATAAATGACATTATTACAAAAAAAAATTTTTGTGAGTTTGTGAAGAATATGCCGAATAAGCTTATGGGTGATGTTTCATATATTACCTGTTTTTCGTCCACGCATGTAAGCGGAATTGATGAGGAAATACCTGTCGCATTCTATCTTCAGTATTCTGAAGGAAAATTTGAATATTCCGATAAAGTATTTCAGCCAATGATTGATGACCTTGTAATTAAGGACGGCAGTTTTTTCACGCAGGAGCAATATTCAAACGGAGAAAAAAAGGCTGTTGTAATGGGCAGCGGAAATGTAAATCAGCCGACTTCAGCACCCGAATATACAAATTCGGTTACAGCATTCGGTCAGAGCTATGATGTTATCGGCACAATAAACCCTGCTAACAGCAGCTATTTTTTTTACAGTATCTATGTTCCGTTCAGCTCAGTCCCCGACGATACAATTATGAACGACGGGGTTTATCTTGCACTCAACAATAAAATCACTAAATCTGAATATGATGATTTTACCGCATATATCAGCGAATTTTTCAAAGATAAAATCACTCTTTATGAACCGGCATTCGACTTGGCATCAAACACTTCCTACTACATAACAGTTGTACTGATTTCGGTAATCATTGCCATTCTTTCGGCATTGAACATTTCCATTCTGTATAATTACATCATTATCAGCAGAACAAGACAACTGACCATTATGCGTATCTGCGGAGGGTTAACCTCAAATCTGAGCATATCAACCGCAAATGAGATTATTCTTATTATGCTTCCTGTAAGCATTATTTCAGCTTTGTGCTATGATAAATTTATTCTTACTGTACTTTCAGCTAAATTTCCGCTTATGAAAGCTGCATATAATCCATATGTTTACGCAGAAATAATTTTGATTTACTCTGCAATATCGTATCTTCTTAATCTGTTTTTGCTTCATCATAATCTCGGCAAAAAAATTAAGGAGGGATTGAAATGAGAATTAAGTTATACGGCAGGGTTATCGGTATATTCCTGAAAAAGCACTCGTTTATCAATGTTTTAATAAGCCTCCAGCTGATTGCTGTTTTTGTTATCGGAATAATTATGACATCGATAATAGACGAAAAGGCTTCCTCATATGAGGCTGTCAAACCGCTGCTTAATGGCGAGGGATTGTATTGTGGTGGATATTTTTTGAAAGATAATGAAAATGGCGGACTTTTGGAAAACACAGATGAAATCAAAACTCAGCTGAAAGATGTTGATTTTATCTCGTCTGTAAACTTTGCGTCCCTGCAAACAGGCGTTGATACACAAACTAACGAGGTTAAGACCGCATATGCACTTGTATATGATGATTATTCTGCAAATCTTTTTCGCCCGACAATAGAAAAAGGTTCGTGGATAACTGATTCCAAGCAATCCGATGATATACCGCAGGCTGTAATTACCCGAAATTATCAAGGCTATAATGTTAATGATATTGCTGAATTTGAAACTGAAAATGGAACGTTGAAGGTCAGAATAATCGGTGTAATTGGTGATAATGAAAAATACCTTGGAGCAAACTCGGAATATGAATCAAATGAACCATCCTATCAGTTAATGCTTTCTACACATTTCAACTGTCTGAATGACCAGCTTAAAAACAAAGGCTTTACAAACGAGGAGATTGCTTTGAAACTCGAATCTCTTGGGTATTCAGCGGACAGCATTGTATATAATGAACCTGTATTGTTTTTTACAGATAAGGAGTGGAATAAAACCGATTTGGATTCAGTAATGTCAGACTCCCTTTTTATAAAGTACAACCGGAATATTTCCGATGATGAAAAGCTTTACAACAGAAAATATATCAACGAGAATCTTTCTGTATTATCATTTGCGATACAGTTTTCTCAGTTGAACAACAACAGTCAGACCATTGTTTATAGAGAGTTGTACACATTGATGCCAATAATGTGTGCAATATACCTGCTTGTACTGATTGCGTCAGTGAGCGTTAATGCGATTAACTGCAAAAATAATATGAGAAACGAAGCCATACTGTATTTGGGTGGTGCAAAAAGAAAACAGTTGCTTACAATCAATGTAATTTACAATGGGCTGATTTGCATTGTGTCTTTGATAATTTCAATAGCAGGATCGTTGATTTTCTACAAGGCAGGATTGTTCAGCAAAACAGTAATTACATTGGGCTGGAAACAGATCACCATTTGCCTGATTGTGTGTGCTGTATATATCTTGGTATCCTGTATCATTTCCTGCATTATCCTCACACCAAAGGCTTTGAAAAAAGCAATAATATTATCGGAGGAATAGTAATGGTAAAACTTAATAACATAGTAAAAATATATAATTCAAAGAAAGCCAACGAATTCAAGGCTCTCCACGGTGTTTCGGCAGAAATTCGGGACGGTGAGCTTATTGCGATTATCGGAAAATCGGGTGCAGGAAAATCAACGCTTCTGCATATTTTAGCCTGCATTGACAACTATCAGGAGGGCGAATACTACATTGATGATGTGCTTGTGAAAGACCTTTCCGAAAGTCAGTATGCAAAAATCAGAAACGAGAAAATCGGGATGGTTATGCAGGATTTTGCACTGGTTGAGGATTTCACGGCACTGGAAAACGTGATGATACCGCTGAATTTTTCCAAAAAGAAAGTCAGTGACAAGAAAGAAAAAGCCCTTGCGGCACTGAAATCGGTAGGCATTGAGGAGCTTGCCAAAAAGCTATGCAGCAAACTTTCGGGCGGACAGAAGCAGCGTGTGGCAATTGCCAGAGCGATAGTCAATGAACCGTCAATGATTTTGGCGGACGAACCGACGGGAGCGCTGGACACAAAGACTTCCGCTGAGATTATGGAGCTTTTCAAGTCCCTGAACAAACAGGGCAGGACGGTTGTTATAGTTACCCACGACCCGAAGATTGCGGAGCAATGCGGCAGGGTTATTGAGATTAGTGACGGGAATATTGTTACAGCAAAATAAATTGTGGAGTGAAAACAATGAAAATTACCGATTATGTAGATCTGTTCTATCCGTCGGCGGAGGCTGAGGAGTATGCAAAAAAGCGGCAGAAAAAATATGAAAATTATCCGCAGGATTTTATGGTCAATCTTGAAACGGATAACATAGCAAAACTTATTGCACCTATGAATTTTGCTGTCGCAACATCTAAAATGAAAGAGTTTACAGATGACATTGAAACCCTTGATTACAGGCTGGATTGTCTTGAGGACTTTATGAATGTCCCCGAACTTAACGGAAGATTTCGACAGCTGATAAATGAACTCGCAGGAAACAGAATTGACTTTTCAGATGTTGATTGTGTCAACTCGTTTATGCAGATTAAGACCCATATGGACAGCCTTGAAGAATTTCTCGGCTGCATTGAAAACATCAACAGGTTCTTTGCAAAGTATAATCACGCAATTAAGTCGGTAGCGGTAAAAAGGCTTGCACAGTTTTTTGAAAAACTGCCAAAAAGCGAGAACATTTTCGAAATAGCATACAGCATTTCACAGCTGAAAGATACCTTTTCAAAAACCATACGGAGCGTAAAAATCGGTGTTAATTTTGATTCGGCTATGAATCCCGACAGTGCAGGACTGCTTGAAATCGGATATGACAAAATTTATCCCAAGGGAAATATTCTTGAAAAGCTTGTGTTCAAAAGTTTTGCAGGCAGAGAGCAGTTTATTGGCGAGGAGCATTTCAACTCGGCAACAAGGCACACTCCTATTGATATAGACACTGCCCTTTTCCGTGAACTGAGCAAATACACAAAGGAGTTCGCCCTGCGGATTGCCGCAGCACTTAAAAGCTATCGTTCCTCGGTTTTTTCAGACCTTTCGGAGCTGGAATCACAGCTTGACTTCTATGGCGGAGCGGCACAGTTTATATCAAGTGTTAGGGCAAGGGGAATGAAAATGTGCCGACCGAAATTTCTCCCCTCTGAGAAGCGTGTTACAAGGCTGAAAAACGTCTTTGACCTCAACTTCTACAGGCAGCTTGTTACGCAAAATCCGCAGGAAATTCTGACCGAAAAAATTGTTGCAAACGATATTGATATGTCAGATTACGCACGGTTTTATATGGTGACGGGAGCAAACAACGGCGGAAAAACCACTTTCGCAAGAGCGGTGGGAGTATGTCATTTAATGGCACAAATGGGATTGTACGTTCCTGCGGAAAGTGCAGAGATTTCCCCTGCCGATTACATATTCACCCATTTTCCAAAGGAAGAAGCTGTCGGAATAAATTCAAGCCGATTTACCACGGAAATCAAGGAGCTGAAAAAAATCTGCGAATATATGACCGACAGAAGTCTTGTTATTCTCAACGAATCCATTCAGTCAACCACGCCAGTTGAGTGCTTAAACATTGCAAAAATTCATCTTGAAATTATAGCGGCAGTGGGGGTAAGGGGATTTTATGTCACTCATCTAACAGAACTTTACAATGAAATTCAGCGGATAAACAACAAAAACTATCCCACAAAGGTGGGAAGTCTGGTATCCTGCACAGACAGTGAGGGCAAGCGTATGTACAAGATGAAAGCCGCAAAGCCGCCTATTGAAAGTCTTGCATACACGGTTTACGAAAAATTCGGAGCAAAGCTTGAAGACGTACTTGCAAAGTCGGGTGATAAGAATGGACAAGCGTGAAAACCTTTTGCAGTTTCTTGATTACGGTGGAAACGAGCTGTTTTCAAGCCTTATGGAAAGTGACAGCGACAGACCGCAGGCGTTGGACAGAATGTGCATTTTGCTTCGCAAGGCTGTGATTTTCGGGAAACTGAAAGGCAGAGCTGCGGCATACCAATATATGATTTCAAAGGCAAACCAAATGGGATTTATAAAGTCAAAAAAAATACATGCCTACAGGCTGACAGCTGCCGAACGGGAGCGGATTACAGAAAAAGTCTGCAAGTCAACAGGTGCGAAATATTTTTTCAAAAAGTATGGAAAGAACGTGATAATTTATTCTGCACTGCTTGGGGCGGCTGTGATTTTGGTTGTGCTGATATATAATTATATGCACTCGGAAAAATATCTGAAAAGAATGTACCAGGCGGCTGAGGAAACTGTAATTATAGAGTCGGCATACAAAACCGATTACGGCATAAAGCTTACCATACACAACAATTCACTTGCGGACTATTACATCTGCGATTTGCCGACCTTGAAATATACTGACGAATATGATGACCGGGCAATCGGAACATATTATCATTGTAAAAATGCAAAACTTTAAGATTGTGTTATATACAAGTTTGACAAAAAATGACCTGATTCTAAATTCTGTATAGCTGCGGAATGGCATATCAAAATTAAAGAGCAAATCTATTTGATGAGATCGTCGAAACCACCGTCGGTCTTATCTGCATATTTTCATAAAAGTATTCTGTGCAAGATACAGCATTTTGAACAGTCTCTCATCGGTTGGAAATAACGACTTTGTTTTGGTGACCTTTCGCAGCTTACTGTTAATTCCCTCAATCGCATTGGTAGTGTAAGTCAGCTTTCTCAGTTCCTGCAGAAACTTGAAGTAAGTGCTTAGATTCGCCCGATTTTCATACCATGACTTTGAAATCTTTGGATACTTCTTGTCCCATATTGATGCAAATTCGTCAATGGCATCATGCGCAGAAGGCACATCAACAGCGGGATAAACACATTTTAAATCAGCCATAAGTTCTTTCTGACACGCTCAGACCTAAATATTGCGGATATGCTCTTCAATGTCAGCAGTTGACACACCTTTTGCGTAACATTGAGATGATTTTATTCTCCATGTCCGAAGAAATTTTGGGCTGATTTTTCCAAATAAGCTGCAGCTCTGGCCCTGCGAAAAAATCTCTGTAAATTCAACAACAGTGATAAAAAACGATATTGTGGAGCGGCTTGAAAAACAGCCGCTCATTTTTTTACAGTATACAATAAATACCGTAATTTGTCAAGGTTCTTCAACAGTCAGTCTGCTGGAATGGAGCGTAGCGGAATGGAAGCAGACTGACTGTGCCGGCTCAGCTTAGCCTGTCGAGATACATGATCTCCAGCTCGCCAAGAACTATGCCCCAGTTTCTCAGCGGTATAGTCCATTTTTTCGCTATTTCATGCGTTGCAAGATACAGTACCTTCAGGAGCGCCGTATCGCTCGGAAATACGCTTCTCTGCTTGTTCAGACGACGATAGCCGCTGTTAAGGCTTTCGATCGCAATGGTGGTGTAAATGACCTTTCTCACATCAGCGGAAAACTTGAAGATCGGTGAGATCACATCCCAGTTTTTGTACCAGCTCTTCATGGCGTTTGGATAATCTTTCTCCCACTTCTCCGTCACACGCTCAAGCTGTTCAAGCGCAGCGTCCTCAGACGGTGCGTGATAAATGGTTTTCAAATCGTTGGAAAATTCTTTCTTGTTTTTTGCACCAACATATTTCAGCGTGTTTCTTACTTGATGAACGATACAACGCTGTAATTCTGTCTGTGGAAATGCCGTATTTACGGCTTCTTTCATACCCGAAAGACCATCGGCACATATCACGAGGACATCCTTTACGCCGCGATTTTTCAGCTCATTCAGGACTCCAAGCCAATATTTTGCACTTTCGTTTTCTCCGATATGTATGGATAAAACTTCCTTGTGACCTGTCAAACTTACTGCAAGGATTACATATGCTGCAAGTTTTTTATCTGTCCGTTTTCTCGTACAGAAAAATGTACAGCATCAATAAATACAATGAGATAAACCTCGCCCAGAGGACGTTTCTGCCAGTCCTCTATCTGCGGAAGAAGGCGGTCTGTGATATCGGATATCATACTCCTCGATCAGCTCTGCGATGATATTCTTCTTCCCCTCGCTCATTGGTTCTCTTTTTCTTCTTGCCATAAAAAATCAGCCTCCTGTGTTATTTATATTTTACCATAGTTGACTGCGTTTTTACAGACTTTTTTTCGGTGGGTCTCAGCTCTTTTATTATACACTACTTTGGAGATTTACACAACATATGGGAGAAAACCTATCTTTTCTTTGAATATAGCTTTTAAGATATTTCTTAGTTAGTCATATTTTGTTCTTCTCTGATGCCAATTCCTGACTTTCTCTTTTGTATCATTTTTCTGAGCTTTCTATCAGTTTGTATTTTTAAAGAACACTGCTTCTGCGAATAATTATCCTCAATACAGCGACTTAAATTCACAAACAATCCCATAACAGTATTTCTAAGCAGCATATTTTCAAAATCATCAATATTGTTAAGCATATTCTGAACGTACTCATTACCATCATGTGCGGACTTTGTGAGCCACTCCACAGCCTTTTCCTTATCCTTTTCAAGTTCATCTGCTCCGAAAAGATAAAGCCTGCCGAGCTGATAGCTTGACCACATATTCTTATCTGCGGATTTTTCAAAGTAGTCAACAGCTTTTTGAACATCATACTTTTCTTTTTGCAGATAAAGCTTGCCAAGTGCATACTGTGTGAATTCGTTATCCTCAGCTAAAAGCAAGTATTTCTCGGCTTTATCCAAGTCCTGCAATACGATCTCGCCCTTGAAATATATCTTGCCGAGCTTGTAACAGGCACAAGTATCTCCGCTGTCAGCACACTCTGTAAGCATAGCGAGTCCTTTGTCGATGTCTTGATCTAAATGCTCACCCGAAATAAGTTCAAGGGCAAGAAAACGTTTTGCATTGATATTCTC